>JBFHIO010000438.1:0-2100 GCA_041596435.1 Desulforhopalus sp.
AGGCGATGCCGCAGCCGGTGAGGAAATCTCTTGTGGCGAGACGTTCAAGGTTTTCCTGATACTGCTTGCTTTCGCTGATGTCTTCATGGATGCCGATGGCCCATCGACTCTTTGTGCCGTGTTTTGGGTACAGCATCTGTCCCTGGCTGAAAACCCATACATAGTGGCCGATACGGTGACGCATACGGAATTCGGCACTGACATATGGGTTGGTTTTCCGGACGACAGGGCTGAAAATTTGCTGGACGCGGTAGAGGTCAGCGGGGTGGATGTTCTCAAAAAATATTGAGTCCTCTATCTCTTCCGGCAGGTCGAGGCCGAGTATCTCTCCCCAGCGCTTATTGATGTGTATTTTGTGACGCATGATATCCCACTCCCAGGTCCCGAGCCGGGCGGCATCAAGGGCAATCTCAAGTTTACGGCTGTTGCGGCGGAGTTCGCGCTCCTGCGATTTCTGTGAAGAGATGTCCTGGATAATACCGCTGACGAGGGTCGGGATTCCATCCCCATCCCGTTCCACAACCTGACCGGAACCGGCGAGCCATCTCCACCCTCCTTTTTTGCGGCGAACCCGGTATTCAGTGAGGGCAGAGGCCTTGTTTCCATTAAGAGCAGTATAGATCATCTCAAGGACTGCAGGCAGATCTTGCGGGTGCACCTGCGCTCGCCATGCCTCGGTGTTAAACTTCTTTATGTCCCCCTCGTATCCCAGCAGGGAGAGAAAGCCCGGGCCGGGGGTGATGGTATTGGTTTTGGTTTTCCACAGCCAGTAACTCATTGAAGCGGATTGCATCACCCGATCGGTGATGGCCTTTAACCGCAGCAGCTCTGTGCCCTGGCGGTGTTCCCGGGTGATATTGCGGAAGAAACCCTCGGCAACGATCGGTTTCCCTTTTTTTGAGTATTCAACTACATGGCCCTCACAGCGAATCCACTGCCAGCTTTTGTCCCGATGGCGCAGTCGCGCAGTAACCTCAATGGAGTCTTTCTTCCCCTGCAGATGATCTCGAAATGAATGGAGAACAAGGGGGAGATCATCGGGATGGACAAGGTTTTTACAGGAAGAGATGTTGTAGGCAAGGGCGGCGGAGTCCAACCCGATGAAGGAGAGGTCATCTCCGGAAAAGCGACAGTAACCAGAGGGGATATGCCAGTACCAGGAGAGGATTTGGCTTCTTTGCGGCGGATTCCTCTTTGCCATAAAACTGGAGGTGTTTTCAAACAGGCCGCTTACTTCGAGAGGCTGCCCTTCCGGTCCGCGTCGGGTTACCTGTGCGCTGAGTTGCACAAGTACACTTTTGCCGGAGGCGTGGCGCATCTCCACTTTAAATTTGCATTGCGGAATTTTTCCCGCCAGCAGCTGTCTGAAGGTATGGACGAAATAAATATATTCGCCTGGGAGCATCAGGGAGCGGGGCAGGCTGTCTTCTTCATCCAGGTCTACCGCAGAGTAACCGAGCAGACCGTCTCTGCCGACGGCAAAGTTGATTCGTTTCTCGGCAGGATACCAGGTCCAGAAAGTGAAAAAAATCTCTTGAGCGGTCATTGTGTTACCCGGTTGATGAACGTCTTCATCCAGTTTTCTTCTTCTGCGAAATTTTAATCTTTTTTTTCTCATATTCTACTTTGGATGAGAGAAAAAATTCGCAGTGCTTTCTCTTGCAGGATTTCCCTGCCGTGCTACATTTCTTTCCTTCGTAGAGGCCATATCCCATTCTGCACTCTGGATATGGCCATCAGTTTTCTCGATAACTAAAGGAAGGAAATGACTTTTTCAGACTGGCTGTCACTTTTTGCTGTGGCCCTTCTCGGTGCCATGTCACCAGGTCCGAGCCTCGCTGTTGTGGTTCGCAATACCCTTGGCGGGGGGCGTTTCAACGGAGTGCTCACTGGCTGGAGTCATGCCTGTGGTATTTTCGTCTATGCCCTGCTCACAGTACTTGGACTTGCTGTTGTGCTGGAAAAAATGCCGATTCTCTTTCATTGTATCGGGATTGCCGGAGCCTGCTATCTTGCATGGCTTGGCTGGAGAGCGCTTCATTCACAGGGTGGAATTTCCGCTACACTCAACGAAGGGAAGCAGCAGCGGCCGCTTGAAGC
>JBFHIO010000439.1:0-2096 GCA_041596435.1 Desulforhopalus sp.
ATTTCCTTAATCCGCCTTACCTTTTCCTCTCCCCGGCAGTTAAGTCCGTCAATCCTGCCGGTGAAAATACCATCTGTAAAGCTCAGCTCTGTCCCGAGTATCTCTATTCCCATCTCTTTGCACCACGGTTCCACTATCAGTCGTGGAGTGGCGGTGACGACGATGACCCGTGTTTTGTTTGCGAGGAGATTCTTTATCGTTACTTCGGCCTGTGGTCGTATGATTGCGGGAATCTTTTCTTTCATGAAGATGGCAGCTCTGCTTTTCAATTCATCTTCAGACATGCCCGCCAGTAGAAAGTTGAGAAACCTCTCCTTCAGGTTTTGATTTGGATACCTGCGGACCCAAAAAAGCAGGATCTGTGGCAGAAAACGTATTCCCGCCAGGTAGAAGCACAGAGGTCTTGTCTTTGTTAAAAAGAGGGCGAAACTATCACGGGATGTAATGGTTCCATCAAAATCAAACAGGGCAAGCGGATGGGCAGGCTGTTCCATACGTATCCTTCAGGGGCTTAAAAGGGAGAAGATTGAAAAAAGGCGTGCATTGCTGGGATATCGGTGAACAGGAGGATCAGCATGGTGCAGCTGCAGAGCAGGCAGTAGAGAGTGAAGGTTCGTTCTCTGTAGAGTCGCTCGGGGTATTGCGCCGGGCTGTCTTCGAGAAAACCGAGTTGCAGGTACCAGGCCATGAAGCCGGCAATGAAGGGAATGGAAATAATTAGTTCCATCTTGTAGCGGATGAGAAAGATACCAAAGAAAAGGCCAAAGGCAACGGCGTAATAGAGAATGCTGGTGAGCAGGCGTGGTTCATTGTAATACATAAAGGATCGGCGATAATTGGCTGCTCGCTCCGGATTGTTTATTTTACGGTATTCTGCAAAGCGTTTGACTGCCATGAAAAAGGCTCCGATCATCCAGTAAGCGAGTAACAGGGAGAGCGGCGGGGAAATGGCTATCCCGGTGGCGTACCAGCCGAGCAAGAGGCGGATAGGGTTGTTGACGGATTCGCTGAGGACATCAAGATATGGCTTGTCCTTGCTGCGAAAGGGTTCAATATTATAAATACACCCCATGATCCACAGGGAGAGATCAACCAGAAAAAAAGTACTGCCGAGGCAGGCTGCAAGGCCGAGTCCGATAACCGCGAGTAGAATCCATTCACAATAAACGTGGCTCTTGTTAATTTTACCGGAGGGGATCGGGCGAAATTTTTTCACTGGATGGAAGGCATCAAAGGGTGCATCCAGAAGTTCATTGATAACGTAGTTGCTTGAGGCAACGAAGCCGGTTGCCAGTAACGCAAGCAATAACTGCCACAGGACTGCGCCCCCGAAGAGCTGGGGGGCAGCATAAAAGGCCAGGACAACCCCTGGCAGCATGAAAACGTTTTTGAACCAGTGATCAACGCGGGCAATCTGAATATAAGGTCTAATGTCGGTGGGCATGATTCCGATAACGTAAAGTGTGGTAAAAAAGAAAAGGCAAAATTTCACAGCGATCAATATACTGATGCATATCAGTAAAATTAATTTATATAACAACCTGTGGGGGGCCATTCAAGGAAAATGTACTGAATGAATGTTGTTCAACTGTTTAATGTATGGTAAAAGTGTGGCATTATGTATCTTTTGCTCTTTTCCTGCACAGACCTGTCGGGCCTGAGGGGCATTCCTGAAAACTCTTTCAGGGATTGCTGACGCGGGGGAGGAGAACAAAATATTTGTTCTTTTCCGCAGGAGATCTTTTGTGGAAAAGGTAAGTTCGGGTTTCAGCGAAGCGTGTGATTCGCACCACTTTTGCTTCAGCCCCCTCATTTATTACTGACAGGATGATTTAATGCAAAACGTATACAGTAGCAAAATATTGCGTGTAATGGCACTTGCCTCTCTCTTTTCATGTGCAGCTTTTCCTTCTCTTGCAGGTGCTGAAGATAAAGATTCTTTAACTGCTGCCGTAGATTCAGAAGCGGTCGTCAGTGGAATTGCAGCCCAGGGCGATGAAATCTCTACTGAGGCGGCCACTGCTGTGACAGCTGTAGAAGATAAAACAGCAGACAAGGCTGAAGTTGTGGCGGAGGAAATTGCCATTGAGGTGGAA
>JBFHIO010000440.1:0-2093 GCA_041596435.1 Desulforhopalus sp.
AGGCAAAGCTTTTTGTGGCCCTATATGCGGGAGGGACTCACCTTTGCATTGTTTGCCTACAGTATGAACCAGGCTGCTTACAACGCCGAAGTACTTCGTGGAGCTATCCAGTCCATATCAAAGGGCCAGATCGAGGCGGCTCAGGCTATCGGCATGTCCGGATTTCAGACTCTCTTGCGGGTCCGTCTGCCTCTCGCCTTTGGCAATTGCCTGCCGGTTTTGACAAGCGATATTATTATTTTGCTTAAATCAACAGCACTGGCCTCTACTGTGACTATACTTGAACTCATGGGCACGGCCCGGGTGATCCAGCGCCAGAGCCTTCAGGTTTACGAGCCGTTGATCGCCTGCGGTCTGGTGTATTTTGTTGTGGTTGTTATGCTCACCGCTCTTATGCGGCCGCTGGAAAATCGACTCACCCGTTTTAGAAAAGGATAAGGTTTAATGGATACCAATCAACCTGCACTCTCTGTCAGGGATATACATAAGCAATTCGGAAATTCAGAGGTGCTCAAAGGGGTTTCTTTTGATGCTCACTCAGGAGATGTGGTCTCCATCATCGGTAGCAGTGGTTCAGGAAAAAGTACTTTGCTTCGGTGCATCAATTTTCTGGAAAGTCCAAATTCAGGTGAGATTCTGGTGGGCGGTGAAGCTATTCGCACCCGAAAAGACAAATCTGGTGCTCTTGTTCCCGTGGACAAAGGACAGTTGCGTCAGATGCGTGCCCGTCTTGGCATGGTTTTTCAGAACTTCAACCTCTGGGATCACCGCACTGTGCTGGAGAATATCATAGAAGGCCCGGTGCACATCCTCAAACAATCAAAAAAAGAAGCCAGGGAACATGCCCGGGCATTGCTCGACAAGGTTGGGCTTTTTGCTAAGGAGGATCACTATCCTTCCCAGCTGTCAGGCGGGCAACAGCAGCGGGTTGCTATTGCCCGTGCTCTTGCCATGAATCCCACGGTCATGCTTTTTGACGAGCCTACCTCTGCCCTTGATCCTGAACTGGTCAGTGAGGTAGTAACGGTTATCCGCCAGCTGGCCGAAGAAAAGAGAACTATGATAATGGTTACCCATGAAATGGCCCTGGCTCGCGAAATTTCCAGCCAGCTAATCTTTCTGGATCAGGGGCTCATTCATACTCAAGGTTCACCTGAACAGGTGATGGATAACCCGGAGTCGGAGCGATTGCGTCAATTTCTGGGTATGTTGAAATCAGTTTAATCCGGTTATAATTAGAAATGGATCTTGTAGATATCAGAAAGGCGCTCCACGCCATACCGGAAATAGGGTTCCGGGAGGAGAAAACTGCAGCGTTTCTCAGCCAACTGCTAACGAGTTTGGGACTTAAGGTGACTACTGGAATTGCAGGCACCGGTCTTGTCGCGACTCTTCAGCGGGGCAATCATCCTTTCAGGTTGGGACTCAGGGCCGAGATGGATGGTCTTCCCATGGAGGAACCCTCGGGACGAACGTATGGCAGCAGTCACCGGGGATGTATGCATGGTTGCGGCCATGATGGTCATATGGCTATGCTCATCGGGGCGGCTCAGGAGATGGTTAAGGACCCTGAATTTCAGGGGACGGTTCATTTTATCTTTCAGCCTGCTGAAGAAAATCTGGGAGGAGCAGAGCTGATGATAAAAGAGGGGCTGTTTGACCGATTTCCCTGCGATATGCTGTTCGGGTTGCACAACATGCCGGGGATTCCTGTGGGAACGTTTTCTGGAAAAGCAGGTGCTATAATGGCTTCCATTGATGCCGCACAGATCAGGATCAATGGGAAAGGCGGTCATGGTGCCCAGCCGGAGCAGACAGTGGACCCCATCCTTATCGGGTCTACTCTGGTCAGCGCTCTACAGTCGGTGATTTCCCGAAATATTAATCCGGTCATGCCCGGTGTGGTGACAGTGGGTTCCTTTCACAGTGGGTCTTCGAGCAATATCATTCCCGATCAGGCTGTTCTTGAGATGAGCCTCAGAGCTGCAGATCCAGAAAGCCGAAGGTGCATTATCCAACGTATTGAGGCACTCTGTCACTCTATTCCTGAAGGGTTTGGCGGGAGTTCTGAAATTGAATGGCAGCCGGGTTAT
>JBFHIO010000441.1:0-2084 GCA_041596435.1 Desulforhopalus sp.
GCATGATGGCAGATTACAGCCAGGCGGAGCAGGTCTCTGATGCTGAATATCAGGTTTCTCATACGTGAAATGCTTGAGGGCCGCAATCAGGCAGGGATCTTTATTCTTTGTGTCGCTCTTTCCATCACTACACTGGTGGCTCTGAACAGTTTCAGGCGCGATGTGAATATTTCGATCATCGGTGACGCACGGGCCTTGCATGGTGGAGATCTGATACTCCATTCTCATTATGAATTTTCTCCGGGATTACTGGCTGGCGTCAATCGGATGGAGAAAGATATACAGGGCCAGGTACGAAGTTGGGAGTTTTATTCAGTTGTACGTAACCCGGTCGATGACGATTCGCTTTTCAGTCATATCAAAGCGGTTGAGTCAGGTTATCCGCTCTATGGCGAGGTGGAACTTCAATCCGGAGCAGATTTTCAGAAGGTGCTTCGGCCAGGGATTATCGTCGTTGGTAAGGAATTACTCGAAAAACTGCGACTTAAAGTTGGTGATTATCTTCATGTTGGTAAGGCGACGCTTGCGATTGGAGATGTTGTCGTTCGGGAGTCGACCCGGCCAGTTGATGTCTTCAATTTTGGGCCGCGCGTATTTGTTGCGGCGGCAGATTTGGAGAAACTCGATCTGGTGAAAACCGGTAGCCGGGTTGAATATGAAATGCTATTGAAAATGACGGGCGAGGATAAGCTCGAACAGGCTGTCAAGCTGTTGAGTTCGGTTGCCATGGCGGGACAGGAACGCGTGGCCACATATGAGACCGCCAGATCCGGCCTGAAACGTTTTTTTGATAATCTGCTCTTTTTTCTCTCTCTTATTTCAATATTTACCTTGCTTTTGGCTGGAATCGGCATGCAGAGCTCTCTTTCAGCCCTGCTGCGACAAAAGGAGAAAAGTCTTGCGATCACCAAGGCTCTAGGGGCTACTCAAAAGTTTGTATTGTTGCATTATCTGCTGCTGGTACTGGTGTACGGTTGTATCGGCGCTTTTCTCGGGATTCTGGCCGGAGGACTCCTGAAATACCTTTTCCCTCTACTTTTTTCAGGTCTTATTTCGCCGGAAAGCATGGGCGGATTGGGATTGCTGGACATCGCTGAAGGAATGACCCTCGGTTTTCTGGTGGTTTGTTTTTTCACCTTCCTGCCATTGTATCGCCTTCGTGATGTTAAACCCAACATCATATTCCGGAATGAGAATGTTACAGGTGGTAAAGAGTTTATCACTTATCTGGCCATCGGAGGGGGACTCATCCTGTTGACACTGCTTGTTATTCTTCAACTTGAAGATGTGAAGACAGGTATCTATTTCATGGGGGGGACCGTTGCTCTGATTGTGGTAATTTCGGTTCTGGCTCGACTGTTGCTTGTGGGGCTCAAACGTCTGAAAATACACTCACTGCCGCTTAGACAGACTTGCCGGAGCCTGCTTCGTCCAGGAAACAGCACACGTGCGGTCATTGTTACCCTCGCTTCGGCGCTTTCCGTGTTGCTGACAATTTTTCTGGTGGAATATAATCTACACACGACCTATGTGGAATCATACCCTCAAGAAGCCCCAAACCTGTTTCTGGTGGATATACAGACGGATCAACGGCAGGGATTTGAAAAACTGATCGGTGGTGACGTTCAGTTGCATCCGATAATTCGTGCAAGGCTAAAGGCTATTAATGATATTCCGGTAAAAAGAGGACAGAAGAAAAACAGGTGGAGCGATAGCCTGAGCCGGGAATTTAACCTTACCTACAGAAACGAGCTGCTTGCCGATGAGGTAGTAATGGATGGCGGCACATTGTTCCAGCAGGACAAAAAGGGTCACACCTATCTTCAGGTTTCCATACTGGATATGGTTGCTGATATGGGTGACATGAAGATAGGTGATGTTCTGGATTTTAATATACAGGGAGTGGAACTTAAGGCGAAAGTTACAAGTATCCGCACGCGCAGTAAGTCGATGCTGTATCCGTTTTTCTATTTTGTTTTCCCTGAAGAATTTTTATCGAGGGCTCCGCAGACGCTTTTTGCCGCAGTGCATGTTGAAAAAAATTCAATCCCTGATGTGCAGAAAAAGGTCGTGGCTGCCTACCC
>JBFHIO010000442.1:0-2084 GCA_041596435.1 Desulforhopalus sp.
CCCCAGCCTGTCATAGAGATCTGCCGCTTTTTCGAAATGTTTAATTGCTGTATTCGCCCGCCCGAGCTGGGAACCGGCGTAGCCGATATTTGTGTGCTGGGTGGCCATGCCGAGGAAAATTTCATGATCCTGAAAGATCTTGAGAGCGTGTTCATAGTAAAAAATTGCTTTTTCAAATGCACCGATGTCACGGTGGATAGACCCGGTATTCCCGATTGCAGTGGCCATACCTTCAGGGTTTCCCCTCTGTTCAAAGAGTTCGGCAGCTGTTTCGAAGTTTACTTCCGCTTCGGAAAATCTTTTGAGGGTTGCAAGAAGAACTCCCCTGTTGAGAAGGAGAGCGGGGGTATTCGGGCTCTCTTTTTCAAAGAGAGCAAGGAGCGTATTGAGGGCGTCGAGGGCTGCTTCAAACCTTCCCGCGTTGCTGTCCTGCTGGACTTTTTCGTAGAGTGATTGAACGTCTGTCTGATTCATTTTCCACCTTTATTTTCATAAGGGTACCTTGAATAATCTTGTATTTCGTTCATATTCGAGGCACAGGAGGAAAATTTCCGCAGGTATATGTTTGATATCTCGACGTCTCGTTCCTCACTTTGTCGGAGGATAATTTTTTGACTGTAACGAAGAAGATGGGCGAAAAAATAGTTATTCAAGGTACCCATAAGAGAGCGGACCAGGCGATTCGTATCCCCATTGCTGCAAGAGCGATAAAGAGAAGTATGCGAAATTTCTGTTCTGAAAGTCTTGATGAAAGAAGAATCCCGAGCTTGCTGCCGGCGATAACAGCGGGAGAGGAAAGTGCCCAGATTTTTATCACGTCTGCTGTCATGAGACCGGCAGAGGCCTTGGCTGTAACAATAAAAAAACCGGTAACAATAAAACCCGCCCCCAGTATCCCTTTCACTGCCCGTGCGTTGCAGCCGCAGTAGGCAACATAGGCGGCGAGTGGCGGACCGTTGAAGCCAAAAGCCATGCCGAGGGAGGAGGAGAGGATGCCGGTGACATATCCCCAGACCGGATGAATAATATGTTCTCCTGGTTTGGATTTTTCAAAGAAAAGAGAGTAGAGGGCGTAGCAGGCAATAAAAATACCCATGCCGCCTTTCAAGCCGTTTTCCGGAATAAAAGGGAGGAAAATTGCTGAAAGGACAACTCCCGGCAGTGCCCCGATAAGAACGCCTTTGATGTAACGAAATTCAATATCGTGGCGGAAGTCCCAGCCGACCTGACAGTTGAGAGTGAGGACAATCAAGACGCAGCTCGGGACGGCGAGGGAAAAATCGATGAAAGAAGCAATAAGCGGCATTGCCACCATTGCGGCTCCGAAACCGGCAAGGCCATTTACAAAGCCTCCGGTGAACCAGCCCAGCATGACGAGGAGTAGATTTGTCATTTGTCTAACGCTGTTGAGGCGAAAGGGAGATGTGTTCCTCCCTTCAGCCTGTGAAGAATTTTAGAAATAAAAAAGGGATGGTGCAGGTTGTAAAACCTGTACCATCCCTTTTTTTATTTCCTGCTCAACTGCTCTGTTGTGAAGCTGCACCCGGGAGTGCAGCTTTATTCAACAGTCTCACACTCTTTCGTGAGCAGTCCGGCGGATCAGGTCATTCTGGAGATCCGGGGAAAGGTCTACGAAATATGCGGAGTAGCCTGCAATCCGTACAATCAGGTTGCGGTATTTTTCCGGATCTTTCTGAGCTTTAACCAGTGTGTCTTTGTTAATGACATTGAACTGTACATGCCACAGTTTAAGGTCAACAACAGTTCTGATGAAGGAGATCAGTTTATCAGTTCCTTCTTCGCCTTCAACACACTTCGGAGTGAATTTGATGTTAATCAAACGTGCAGCCCGGTCACGCATGCCATAGTTCTTGGTGGTGAAGTTTGACATGAGAACAGCGGTCGGGCCGTTTTTGTCTGCACCGTGAGAAGCAGAAGAACCATCAGAGAGAGCGGTTCCAGCGAGACGTCCGTTCGGAGTAGCACCAACCACGCGGCCAAAAGGTACGTGAGAAGTGAAAGGCACGTAACGGACATCATTGTGCATGCCCATCTCTTCGCTATATTTTTTGGCATATTTTACG
>JBFHIO010000443.1:0-2083 GCA_041596435.1 Desulforhopalus sp.
TTCCAAGGCATGTCGACAATAATCATACAGTTAAGGTTCTTACAATTTCCTTTTCGGACCCTGTGGCATACCACATCGAAGCCTCTTATTATAGCTGCTCAAGTCCGGCTCACCTGGAAAAACAACTTATCGAAAATGAGAAATTATAGCAAAACACCTTAAATTAGAAGCATTTTCGGCATATTCTTACACTTGGCAGCAATAAAAGTCAAGCATACCAGTTATCAATTCGTGAGCAATAAGCTACAGTTTTTCAGCTACATCCAGACGCATCGTAGGAGTCTTCACCTGAATTTCAGGTGAAGATCACGCCTTCCTGCAATAATATTGTTACGACTTCAGCCAAAGGCAGACCAACAACATTGGTATAGGATCCTTCAATTTTTTGCACCAAAAACGCTCCACTGCCCTGAATGCCATACGCTCCGGCCTTATCAAGTGATTCTCCCTGCGCCACATAACCTCTGGCAACAGCCTCATTAAAAGGCGCAAAAGATACTACAGTGGCTACAGAACACGTAATTTCTTTTTTTTCATCACGACAAGTCAGACAAATTCCTGATCGTACAACGTGGTCCCGACCCGCTAGAGCAAGGAGCATACGTACCGCATCCTCGGCATCCAATGGTTTTCCAAGGATAGTATCCTGAAGACACACTGCAGTATCTGCCGCAAGCACATAACTTTCAGGATAGTTGCGACTCACAATCAGTGCTTTCTCTCGCGCCATCCTCTCGACATAAGCAGCAGGATTCTCATTAATGTACGGAGTCTCATCAATTTCCTCTGCGTACTGAGTGAATTCCAACCCGAGATCATTCAGAAAATCTTTTCGACGTGGGGAATTAGAAGCTAAAATAAGTGGTTTAACTGTTGAATAGATCATAATATTGTAGAGATATGAAAAGCCCGAAAGCGAATTCCGCTTTCGGGCTCCTATTACGTTCGGAAAATTTCTTTGTGCACATAGAACCAGCATCAACAGATGCAGGGTTCTCTTCAGATCTGAAAGTTTCAGCCGCGAATCGCGTATCCACCGTCAACCGTGATAACCTGCCCCTGAATCATTGAGGCAAGATCACTACATAAAAACAGTGCAATATTTGCAACATCATCAGGAGTGGTGAGTCTGCCCAGTGGGGTCCGCGCGAGTGCTGTATCGAGAATCTGATCCCTGTTGGGAAAATGTTTCAGAGCATCCGTATCTACAGCTCCGGCACTGATAGTATTGACGTTAATACCTTGCGGACCTAATTCAACTGCCAGATGACGTACCAGCGATTCGAGAGCAGCTTTAGAGGCTCCGACGGTGGTATAGTTTTCAATGGCTCTCACAGAACCGAGACTCGATACTGCCATAATCCTGCTGCCGGATTGCATCATGCGAACTCCGTGCTGGACAAGACCCAGCAGAGCACGGGCATTGATATCCATTGCCCAGTTCCAGTGCCGTTCGGTCAGTTCCATTGCTGGCTTAAGCACACCTGAAGCTGCATTGCTCACAAGAAAATCAAGACGGCCAAATGTGTTCTCAAGTTCCTCAAACATCATTTTTACATCAGACTCTTTAGCAACGTTGGCTTTAACGACCAAACAACGAGCCCCTCTCTCTTCTACAAGTTGAGCAGTTTCTTCAGCATCCTTTTTATGGCGAACATAGTTTACCACCGTATCAACACCATTCTCTGCCAAGCGAAGAGCAATCGCCCGACCAATGCCACGCGATCCCCCCGTAATAAGAGCAACTTTCCCTTCTATATTAAACATAATCTTTCACGTCCTCATAACTCTATTAACTGAATATCAATCAAGGATAACTATCTGGAAAAACGATAAGATGAGTCACAGCCACCGCAGGTGTCTTATTCCAGCATATTTACTGACGAATAGCAAGTTTAAATCTGCGGAGAGCACTCACTAGAAATTTGAGCGGATTAAATCGCACCGGATTAAGCCTTTCCGGTGGTATAAAACCGGATCCATAGAATGCCGACGGAGTCGAAAGTGGATACATAAGATCAGAGTGCCTGCTTCCTGGATGATTTCGTGCTGCTGCAGCTTGCCAGAGTGGGCTTTGCTGAAA
>JBFHIO010000444.1:0-2073 GCA_041596435.1 Desulforhopalus sp.
GGCAGTATTTATCATTTCTGATTCATTCTGTCAACTCTTTTTTAAATCTCGCTGCAGATTCTCTGTGGCGTTTTGCCCATGTCATCTGCAACGAGGCGGGAATATACGTGGTCGAAGAGTAAAGGTCAAGAACAATCTCCAAACAGTTGGATAAAGAAAGAGACAAACTATTTCCTTTCTACTAATATTGCAGTTTTTACTGCTTGTTATCAGACTTATCCCTATATCCCATGGAAATATCAGCATGACTCATCCTTCTCAAACTCTCTTGCAGGCCCTCCCCAAAATTGATGAATGCATACAGTTGCTGGAAGGCCACACGCCACCAGGCGCACCCCGGCAACTTGTTCTTAAGGCGATACGCACTGCCATTGAGCAGGAACGGCATGTTATCTTGTCCGGAGGTTCGAGTTCTGCTGTGTCCTCCAAAGAGTGGAAGGAACGATTCCTTTCACTGCTTGCTGAGATGACTGCCTCTCGTTTGCGTCGAGTCTTCAATGCCTCTGGGGTGGTGATTCACACTAATCTTGGACGATCAGTCCTTTCTTCGACTGCCTGCAACATGCTTCAACTTGCCGGAGGGTCTTATTCAAACCTTGAATTTGATCTCAGTGCAGGGCAGCGGGGCAGCCGATATAGTCTTGTTGAGGATATTCTCTGTGATCTTACCGGAGCGGAAAGTGCACTTGTCGTTAATAATAATGCTGCGGCTGTCCTTATTGCCCTTGATACACTTGCAAGTGGCAGAGAGGTTATTGTGTCGCGCGGGCAGCTTGTGGAGATCGGAGGTTCCTTTCGCATTCCTGATATTATGGCAAGGAGCGGGGCCCGTCTTGTTGAAGTTGGTGCGACTAATCGCACCCATTTCTTTGATTATGAAGATGCTGTTACTCCGGAAACTTCGCTGTTATTACGCGTCCATACCTCGAACTTCAGAGTTATAGGGTTTACCTCAGAGGTTTCTGTAGAAGAAATCGTCTCCCTTGGTGCGAAACATGAGTTGTTGACCATGGAGGATCTGGGCAGTGGTTCTCTTGTAGATTTTTCCCGTTATGGTCTTCCTAAAGAGCCGACTGTGCAGGAGATAGTCAAAGCGGGAGTTGATGTTGTTACTTTCAGCGGTGACAAGCTGCTCGGCGGGCCCCAGGCAGGAATCATTGTCGGACGCCGCAAAATTATTGACCGAATTAAAAAAAATCCCCTGAATCGCGCGTTGCGCATAGATAAATTCACTCTTGCAGCTCTTGAGAGTGTCCTTCGTGAATATTATGATGTGGAGCAGGCCCTGCAGAATGTCCCCACTTTGCGGATGTTGACCCAATCCCCTCAGGATGTTGAGGCGAGATGTGTACGCCTGAGGTCTTTACTTGATGCCGCTCTGCAGAGCAAATTCAGTATCGAGACAGTTGACTCACGCGTTGGTGGAGGGGCCATGCCAGAACACGCTCTCGACAGCAGGGCACTTTGCTATAATGGAAAGGTGGCAATCCCATCTCTCGAAACAGGGCTTCGCAAGATGGCAGTGCCAATTATCGGCCGAGTTGAAAATGGTCACTTCGTTCTTGATATGAGAACCATTCAGGAGCATGAAGTTCCTGAACTCGCACAGGAACTGAATCAATTTTTAAGCAGCACAGATGGAGAAACACGTGGTTGAAAATTTTCCTGTACCGTTTACCGACAATCATCTTCAACACGAAGATTTTCAGCTCTTTTCGAGCTCTTTTGCAGCTCGAACGGAGGAGATGCTTCCTACAGTGAAGGAAGTCCAGTTTTTCAACAGTAAGGAGTTACCCCGGCGTTCCACTGATAATGTGGAGAGTGAACTGCTGGAGGAACTCTATCAGCAGATTATGTCTGGTGAGCGCTTTTATGGCGTTGCAGATGGCGTCCTGCTTTTCTCCTTTCAATTTCCCGATGCACCTCCGGTAATTGCCGCAGCATATGGTGGAGACAGCGAGTTCCTGCGTCGGCTGGATGGGAGTTGGCTTGAAGAGGTTCGTGAAAAACTTGAAGGGGATTTTACCCTTCTGCGTGAGGCCCGAATTGATCAGGAAACCGGCCTTCTTAACC
>JBFHIO010000445.1:0-2068 GCA_041596435.1 Desulforhopalus sp.
ATGTCTTCAGTTCGGGCCACTTCCCGCCTGTAGTTTTTCTAGAGGGAATCAAGGGCGTTTCCTGCAAGAATATAAATCCTGTGTGGGGCAGAAGTTATAAGCTGAGGTGAAAAAAGAATGTTTCAAAACTTGCCAGCAGCTTATTTTTAACTAAAACATCTGAATTTCAGGGTTATACCCCGGATTGTCTCTGTTGCTTGTTCTCTCCCTTTAATCTCAGTTCTGAGAGTTGCAGCGGCTCATAAGAATTTGTATGCTTGAGGATTCTCACTACGGATTCTCACTACGTATGACAGGCCAGCATCTGTGGCCTGGTCAGACGGAGATACAAATTTTGAATTCACACTGTCCTCAGACATGGAACCACAGGTCCCTTCTGAAGAAAAAAACAGAAATGATGACCTTGTCGTTATTTGATAAATATTCCCATAAGGTTGAAAGTACAGCACGTAATAGCGAAGTGACAGTAAACCATATAATGGATCATATGAATCAGGAGGTTTGTTATGAATTTACATTTAGGAGAGGCGTGGGGTGTGCTGATGAAAACGCTTCCGTGCGTACTGGTTCGCATGGCAGTTTATGCTGCTGTTGCGATTGGCTCGGCCATCTATGTCGGTGTGTTATTGCTGATGTCAAAGTTTTTCGGAGGGGCCGGCGGCATTCTGGTACTGGTTGGGGTTGGGGTGTTGTTCGGCCTGTTGAAGTTATTGCAGCGCTATGCCTTGTACCTCATAAAAGCCGGGCATATTGCCGTCATCACGGAGATCCTGCAAAATGGTCGACTGCCGGAAAATACCGGGCAACTAGTTTATGGAAAAAACGTTGTCACTGGCGTGTTTAAAGAAGTCTCAGTTCTGTTTGCTATAGATCAATTGGTTTCAGGCGTCATCAAAGCCTTTAATCGAACAGCCGTTCGAGTGGCGGACCTGGTCCCTGTTCCTGGAATTGACGCCGTTGCGAAACTTGCTGCCATGATTGTTAATTATGCCGTCACCTATGTGGATGAAACCATTTTGAGCTTTAATCTGGCCCGTAAAGATCGCAATATCTGGAAAAATGCCGAAACCGGTTTGGTGCTGTATGCCCAGAACTGGAAGCCGATACTTTCAAATGCCGTGGCGCTGGCGGCGATCAATATCATAGGCCTGGTAGTCTTTGTCATCATCATGCTCATTCCATTTGGCCTTCTGGCAGCAGTCACCAGCAACGAAACGTTGAAGATGGTCTGGCTGTTTCTGGCTCTGGCGTTTGGGTATGGCCTGAAGCTCTCCCTGATTAATCCTTTTTGCCTGATTTCTACAATTATCACGTACAACCATGCAATTAAAGGGCAGGAGCCGAACGCGGAATGGGAAAGCAAACTGGAGCAGGCGTCGGCAAAGTTTCGTGAATTGCAGTCAAAAGCTGCAGACTATGTGTCTCCTCCGTCAGCATAAATAGAGGCCAAAAGTTCTCGGCCATCGCGCGAATCATAAATGATTGCAGCATGGTCAGCTGCTGACAAAAAAGGCCCATGACTCTACCCGGACTCTTTTTTTAGAGAGGTTCAAGGCCTGCCCTTAAAGTGGAGAGAATTATGCGATCATTTCGTTTAATACGCTGCTTATCCCTCTTGTTGGTTCTGTTTTCCTGCAACGCTTATGCAGGGCTCCAGGGTAACACAATTAATGGAAATACAGGTTCAAAGCTCTTTGTCGAGAGTTTTGGAGCATTCAATGAACCCTGGGCCATGACCTTTCTTCCGAGCGGAGATTTACTGGTCACTGAAAAAGCAGGTGCTTTGCTCCTCGTCCATCTGGGTGATCGATCCAGAGTGCCTGTCAAAGGTGTACCTGAGGTCGCTTACGGCGGTCAGGGTGGTTTGGGTGATATAATTCTTCATCCTCAATACAAGGAAAACCTCTGGGTATACTTGTCGTACGTCGAACAGGATGCGTCAGGAAAAAGGGGGGCCGTTGTTGCGCGGGCTCAATTACGTTCCGCGTCTGCAGAGCCAAAACTGGAAAACGTTGAAGTTCTCTGGCGGCAAACCCCCAAAGTTACAGGTACCGGGCATTACTCACAC
>JBFHIO010000446.1:0-2066 GCA_041596435.1 Desulforhopalus sp.
AAAATCGCTGACATTGTTGTCGGCATCCAGATCTTCGGCCCGAAGGGTTTTGAGGGTGTCGTAGCTGATACCGGCGATTGCATGGAGTTGATCGGTGATGATGACGGTGTCTTCGAGGCCGATGGAGAACATTCTGTCTTTAAAGGTTCGCTTCGGATCCCCTTCGTTTAGATCCCGGTGTACATCTGTTTTGGTGTGCAGGGCGAGCTTCGTCGTGTTGCGGGGCAGCAGCGTTGTGCCGATTTCGGTGGAGGCCCCATAGGTGTAGTCATCGTATTTACTGTGAAAAGAAGATTTTTTTGTAACCGTGGTGTAGGTGGCGTCATCAAAACTGGTGATTGAATTCTTGAAGGTGTCATAATACACACGGGTTTTGAGATACATCTTCTTCTGGAAATCTGTTTTCGAGGTAAAGTAGTAACTTGATTTATCCCAAAAGGGCCACTGCCAGTAGCGTGCCGATACATCTGAAGATTTTCCTGCGTAGGGTGGAGTGCCTTTTTTACTGTGCAGGTAGCTGTAACTGAATGCGTATTCGTCTGTGTCGTTGGGGGTGAGACCTGCCTTGAGGTTGAATTTCTCATCGCGGTACCAGGAGTTGTCCCGGTGTCCGCCATTTTCTGCTCCGCCGGGCTCGTAATCGTCTGACAGGGGGAAGTAGTCACTGTTGAGATAGGAGGCACCTCCCTGGAGGTACCATTTCCCCTGATTGCTGCCGAGGTTAACTGATGTGCTGTATGTGTCGCCGCTCCTGTACCCGGTTCTGATCTCCCCTTCAAACTCCGTTTCCGGTTTTCTTGATACGAGATTGATGGCACCGCCCATGGTGTTCGGGCCATAAAGGACAGAGGTAAAACCTTTGGAGACAACTACCTCAGAGAGATCGAAGGTCGTGAAGCGGCCGAGATCCGGGTAACCGTCGTAGGGAACGTAGATGGGGATGCCGTCGAGGAGCAGGGGCACGTGTTTGATGTCAAGCCCGCGGATACTGACCTGCTGCTCGTTCTTTCCACCGACAAAAGAGCTGTTGACCCCGGGAAGGAGCGTGACCGCCCGGGCGACGTTGTCCCTGTTGAACTGGCGCATATCTTCTGCCGAAATTTTTTCAATGGTGGTGTTGCTCTCTTTTCCGTTGTCCCCATTTACCTCTATCTCACCAAGGGTGAATACAGAGTCCTTGGCTATCTCCTCCGCTCCAGCCTCTGTGGTCGGAGAGGTTACTGTCCATGCCGTTAACAAGGCGCATGCCGCCACTATCTTTTGATGTCTCATCTTTTTCGTGTTGTCTTCGTTGTATTTATTAAAATATAACGGTGGCCGTATTTCAACGGCTGCCGGCTCTCAGCGGGTTCGATGACTCGGGAAGGGAACAGCTTTGTTTCCCGTGATGAGACCGTTATGTATTAAAAAATATAACGCTTGTCAAGCGGGGAAGGTGGAAAATAGGGGAATGTCGCATTACAGAGAGAGGCGGTCGGTCTCTTTGCGGAGAAATTCAGTGAGGCGTTTGTGCATGTCGTAGAATTCCTGAATCCTCTTCAACCCGGCTTCCGTGACGACTGCGCCACCGCCGCCTTTTCCCCCCGTGCTTTTCTCCACCAGTGGACTTCGCGCATTGCGGTTCATGGCGTCAACAAGATCCCAGGCATGTTTATAGGACATCTTCATGGCTTTGGCGGCTGCGGAGATAGAGCCGTGTTCCGCGATATTTTCCAGCAGTACGACGCGGCCGAAGCCAACAAAAGTTTCACCATCTTTCTCAATCCAGATTCGCGCACAGCAGTGGTAACCGGGAGAGATTTCCTTTTGAGTGTCTGTTTTCCTGTGTTTTTTCATTGAGAGCACTGCGGAGTAGAGTGTTATTCTTGTCAGGCGATATGGTTATTCAAGGTAACATATTTTTAAAGTATAAAGGATAGCAAAGGGCTTCCTGAGGTCTTCGCTGCTGCAGAAGAGACGCTTAAACCATCGCTCTTTTATTTCTTTATTGCAAAAGATTTTCCTATAGATTTCCAATGCACCGCCGATATGGGGACAGGAGCATTCGCTCCCTCATTTTAATCCAG
>JBFHIO010000447.1:0-2064 GCA_041596435.1 Desulforhopalus sp.
ATACTGGACACCACCGGGAACGTCCTTTTCTTTGTGACCATCGGTGCATTCACAGTCTGGGTTCTTTATGTATTCTTCACTCACCTTAACGAACTGCGCTCGGAGGATTAACCATGACCACCAAAGAAGAATCAAAATTAAGAAGACGCGGAATCATCATGCTGCTTCTCTTTCTCATCGTTCTCGGCGTACTCTTCAGCCCGGTATTTCCAGGAAAACTGCACGGTCTGGATTACATTGACAACCTCTTCAACATGATTTCCAAGGGATCTTCAGATTTCATTTCCCTTCAGATTGAAGAGAATAAGACCTTCGCCGAATCCACCCTTGATCAGGAAATCAACATGCACACCGACGGACAGGCAGAACAGTTTGCCCACCAGCTCACTGCCAGTGGTCTCACAGCTTTCGCCTCCGGAACAACAGTAACACTGACCGGTAACATGTCAGAAATGGTGGCTTCAAGCCTCGCCGACAGCCGGGCGATGTTTGACAACAATGGCTCCGTGGTAGAAGAAAAATATGGCTTCTCCGGACGTGAGGCGCTGTTTAACTGGTGGACAGGCTATGCGGCAATGGTCAACAAACTCAACAGCAAAAAGAAATTCAAAGAAGCCAAATTTCTTGGCAATCTTGAGAAAAAAGCTCTGGAACCTGCGTACAACTACTACGGGATAGAAGCACACCCGTGGAAAGCAAACATCACGATGATTGCTCTTGCTCTCGCCTTCTATGTCATCTATACCGTCTGGTACGGATTTGGCATACTGTATCTTTTTGAAGGACTGGGCTTGAAGATCGGCGGCCATTGAAGGATACCTTGAAACAGCTTGTATTTTGTTCATGTTGAAGGTTCCCTGAAAACAAACAGGGGGGAACGCTGAGCGTTCCCCCCTGTTTGTTCCGCAACACAGATTTCTCTGTAAAGAGAAAAAGGACACATCATGGCACTTTTCCCTATCAACCTGAAAGAACTTTTCTCCTTTGAGAAACCGGAACCTCTCAGCGGGGAAGAGCTGCAGACCGTTTTTCAGAATCGCTATCAACTCTTCCGCCGTCTGCTCACCGCCAATAACAATGCACTGCAGGCCATGGCCGAATTGGAACGGCTGTATTACGGCAACGCCAGCTATCGCATGGCCGAGATAAACTCCGACATCACCACTATCCAGATAAACGTCTACAAGATGGTAAACAGCCTGCTGGAGATGGCCGAAGGGAAATATACAAGGCTGGAGGAAATCCTCGATCAGATCAGCCACAATCTCGAACTTATCCTTAACCAAAAACCCCAGCGGCAACCGGGTCCCTTTATCATGCCAATCTCCGAGGTAAGTTTTGAAGATCGGGAGCTGGTGGGGGAAAAGATGGCCCGGCTCGGCGAAGTGGGACAGATCGGGCTCCCCATCCCGACAGGATTTGTTCTCACGGCATCAGCCACTCAGAAGTTTCTGCACTCCGCCCTGATTGACGAAATTAATCGGCAGCTGCAGATCATTGATCTCGAAAATCTCGAAGGCCTCTACGCAGGCTGCCACACCATGCAGGAACTGGTGCGCGACACCCCCTTTCCGTCCTCCCTGATGCAAGAAATTAACGCCTCTTTTGATCGTTTTTTCGAGAAAGATCAGAAAATCTCCACCCGCTCAAGTGCCCTGGGAGAAGACAGTGCGGGGGTCTCCTTTGCCGGACTCTATGCAACGGTCCTTGACGTGGGCCGCGAAGAACTGGCGTCGGGAATCCGGGAGGTTATTGCCTCTAAATACGGCGCCCGCGCCATAGCCTACCGGCGGAGGCGGGGCTACCGCCATGTAGATATTGAGATGTGTGTCGGCTGTGTCGCCATGGTAAATTCGGCAGTCAGCGGGGTTCTATACACCCGTGACCCCAATGCGACCCAGGCGGAGAAAGGAGAAGAAATGCGCTGCAACGCCGTGGAGGGAATCGGCAGGGGCGTGGTAGACGGCACCCGTGATTCCGATCTCTATCTTTTGCAGCATGAGCCTTTTTCCGTACTGGAACGTCGACTCACTGGAGAACACCCTCTACTCAATGAGGAGCAGC
>JBFHIO010000448.1:0-2050 GCA_041596435.1 Desulforhopalus sp.
CGGCAAGGGAAAATGGCTGGCAGGGAAAGCCGCCGCAAAGAATATCGTGATGAGGAATGGCCTGTTTATCAAGGGCCCGGATGTCCCCAAAGGGAACCTCGCCAAAATTGCGGAAATAGGTCTTCTGCGCAAAGCGGTCCCACTCACTTGAGAAAGAGCAGCGCCCTCCGGCTGCCTGGAAGGCAAGGCGAAAGCCGCCAATACCGGCAAAGAGATCAATGAAGGTAAAATCCCACTCTGCTGGTGGCGGGCAGGAGAGCTCACTGAAATCGAGGTCCTGTCGATTGACGAGGGCAGCGAGTTGAGAGGAGAGTTCCGGGGGGCACAGCCCGGGCAGATCTCCTGTGACAGACTGGGCCCAGTGACTGACTGCGGCATCAAATTCTGTATCAGGCAGACCGGGGAAAAGATCTTTTTTTACGCGGAGTAAATGGGCGGCAGCGAGGAGTCCGGTCGGGGTCATCAGTAAGGGGGGTCTGCTGGAAGGGAACCAGCTGCCCGTTTTCAGGGCAGCCGGTGAAACAAAAAGAGTTCAAGAGGTATTTATACGTTGTAATAACCACGATACCACTCGACAAACTTGCCAATGCCATATTCCAGCGTAGTGTCGGGTTTGTAGCCAAGCTCTTTTACCAGGTCATCGACATCAGCCCAGGTGGCAGGCACATCTCCGGGCTGCATTGGAAGGAAATTCTTCTCGGCCTTTTTGCCCAGAGCATCCTCAAGCACCTCAATATAACGCATCAGCTTTTCTTTATTATTATTGCCGATGTTGTAAATGCGGTAAGGACAGTAGGAAGTCGCCGGATCAGGATTATCCCCACTCCACTCTGGATTGGCAACGGGAACCTTGTTAATAACCCGGTACACACCCTCGACGATATCGTCAATATAGGTGAAATCCCGTTCCATATTGCCGTTATTGAAGACGTTAATCGGCTTACCGCTGAGAATCGCTTTGGTGAAGAGGAACAGTGCCATGTCCGGCCGTCCCCAGGGACCATAAACCGTGAAAAAACGCAGGCCGGTCACTGGCAGACCAAAGAGATGGGCATAGGTGTGAGCCATCAGCTCATTGGCTTTTTTCGAAGCGGCATAGAGGGAAACAGGATGGTCTACGTTGTCATGCACCGAAAATGGCATGCGGGTATTCGCCCCATACACCGAACTGGAGGAAGCAAAGACGAGGTGCTTCACATTGTTGTGGCGGCATCCTTCAAGAATATTCCCGAAACCAACAAGGTTGGTGTCTACATAAGAACCTGGATTCTCCAGAGAATAACGGACTCCCGCCTGGGCAGCGAGGTTGACCACCGCATCAAATTTTTCCTCAGCAAAGAGTTTTGCCACATCATCCCGATCCTGCAGGTTGATGTTAACATGCCGGAAGCCCGGCCCCTCCGCCAGCGCTTTCATGCGGGCCAGTTTCAGGTTGGGATCGTAGTAATCATTAATATTGTCGAGGGCGACAACTTCACGTCCCCCATCGGCAAGAAGTCGTTTGGCAAGGTGAGTGCCAATGAAGCCGGCTCCGCCAGTGATGAGAATTTTTTTCATGGAAATCTCTATAGTAAAGAATAAAGGGGACCTGGAATAGTCTTCTATTTCGTTTATATTCGAAGCGCCCTGAAAAAAAAGAGCTGTGTAACGGCGCGTTATATTACTCCAGCGCATCCTCATCGTCAAACCCGCTAAAGGGTTTTTTCCCGAAAATACGGACGGCAACCACACTCACTTCGTAGAGCAGCATTAAAGGAACAGCCATCATCAACTGATTCACAGCGTCTGGAGTTGGCGTTAGAATAGCGGCAACTATAAAATCGATAAGAATCGCATACTTACGGTTGCGAGTGAGAAATTCTACACTCACCATTCCCGCTTTGCCAAGAAAGGTAAAGAGCAGCGGCATCTCAAAGATCAACCCGAAGGCGAGCAGCAGGCGCACGGCGAGGCTGAAGTATTCATTTACCCCTGGCAGAGAAACAAGAAATTCATTGTTATACCCGACGAGAAATTTGAAAGCAGGGGGGAAAACGACAAAATAGCCAAA
>JBFHIO010000449.1:0-2043 GCA_041596435.1 Desulforhopalus sp.
TAAGCCTTGAGAAACATCTGCCCGAATTGAATTTCAATCTTATTGCGGAATTTGGAGAGTACAGGGAACTATTAAAAAAACTTAGCCAGGGCATTATCGATATAGTTGTTACTCCTCATAAAATAGAGAAAACAGGCTTAATTTTCCATCCTTTCTCACAGGAACACATAATACTTGTTGCCGGCAAAGAAACAGATGTTAGTCGATTCAAACCTGCCCTTGAAGCAAACAACAAGCAAGAAGTTCTCAACTGGATGGCAACACAGACCTGGTACGGTATTGCAGGAGATAATGAGCATCTTCACCGCTTCTGGCAGACAAATTTCGAAACCCGCCCTGACTTCAGAACAAATTACATCGTTCCAAACATCCATTCAATAGTCAGAAGTCTGTCCACCTCTCCCGGTTTGGCAGTTATACCCGACTTTCTATGTGCAAAGGATATTCAGGCGGGAAACATCACCTTGTTATGGAAGGGCTATCAACCGATAAAAAATACACTCTATTTTGCGAGTCAAAAGCATTCTCTGCATCCCGATCAAATACAAGCTATCAGGAAACTACTGGAAAAAGAGATGCCGGATCTCGAGACATAATCGGATTCTGTTATATATCAGAGATGTTAGGTCAAGAATCGTACAGCCACTAAAAATAACCTATGAAAGATCTCAGCCTTATTATCACTTAATGTGGGGCCGGTGTCATCATTGCGGGCCCAGGATCACTTATGGATAAGCTCTGAATATTGATCGACGCATAGTCAGGCACCTGCCAGAACTATAAGCATTACATATCGTAGAGCCTTCGTAAACCACCGAACATCCCCTTTTGCGCATGCTTTCATGCAACATGAGAAAGAGAGCGTCTCCCAAACCGCACACAATAAAAAAGGTGGAACCTTTACGGCCCCACCTCTTTGATCCAACATCTCTGGCTGCCTGCCCTGTCAGTGAACGAACAGCAGAATCACAGCTCCGAGCAGAACCCGGTAAACGGCAAAGGGTATCAGGCCGTGTTTCTTCAACCATTCCATGAAGAATTTGATCACGATAAGGGCAACGATAAAGGAGACCACCGTACCGACTGCCAGTGCGCCCCACTCTGCAGCGTTGTAGTCCAGTCCCGTTTTCAGCAGCTTGTACACCGAAGCCCCCATAATGGTCGGGATACCAAGGAAAAAGGAAAATTCGGCAGAAACGGTGCGGGATAATCCACAGAACATGCCACCGGCAATGGTGGATGCCGAGCGAGACATCCCCGGCCACATGGCGAGACACTGAAAAAAGCCGACAATGAGAGCCTGTTTCATGGTGATATGATCAGAGTCTTTCACAGAAGGTTTTCCCGCTCTTTTCTCCGCAGCCACCATCAACACAGCTCCGACTATCAGGGCAAGGGCGACGCTCTTCGGATTAAAGAGATATTTCTCTAGAAACTCGTTGAGGAAAACCCCCAGTACCACCGCCGGGATAAAACCAAAAATGATTTTCTTCCACAGGACAATCTTTTGCAACAGCTCTTCATGCTCCTCTTCCCTGTCTCCGCGAAAAGAAGGAAAGATCTCCCTGCGGAAAAAAACAACCACAGCGAGAATAGCCCCAAACTGGATCACGATGTCAAACATCGCCTCAAATCTGCCCTCAAAACCGTAATACATATTGGCAATGATCAGATGCCCGGTGGAGGAGACCGGCAGGAACTCCGTCAGTCCTTCAATGATTCCCAAAATAATTGCTGTCAACCACATCTTTTTCTTCCTCTCAAATGGATATTTTTTTATCAGGCCTTTAAGGGTGCTTTGAAACAGCTTGTATTTCGTTCATATTCAAGGCACAGGAAAAAATTTACCGCAGGCATATTAGCACCTTAGAAATTATTTTCCGTGTTTTTTGAAAAGAATTTCGTGAAGTTGCTTATACCGGCTTACCGTCCATCTCCGGTATATTTGATATCTCGACGTCTCGTTCCTCGCTTTGTCGGACGTCTCGTTCCTCGCTTTGTCGGAGGATAAATTTTTGACTGTAACGAAGAAGATGGGCGAAA
>JBFHIO010000450.1:0-2040 GCA_041596435.1 Desulforhopalus sp.
ACCAGAATGGCAGAAAACGTGGTGCTTGGAGCAAGTGTCAGAGCATCTCTTTCCCTTATGCGGATATCACAGGCCCTGGCCCTGTTTGCTGGACGTGAGTTTGTTATTCCTGAAGATATTGTTGAGGCGGCTCCCTATGTGCTGGCTCATCGTCTTCAGCTTACCTCACAGGCCCAGTTTGCGGGTGTGACTCAGGATGCGGTTGTAAACTCGATTATTGAGGAGCTGCCTACTCCGAAATGAGCTCGAAACTTTATAAACTGTATGTCGTGATAACGCGGATAAAACGGCGTGTTCATCGTAAAGTGAGCCAGGCCGGCAGGATGATGATTGCGTTTGCAGCATTGTCTGTGTTGTTTGGGGTAAATACACGACATACAATGATTTATCAGCTTGCTGCTTTGGCGGTTATACTATTACTTATCGCTTTTCCCTTATCATTTATTTTTAAATCGGTTTTCAGAGTTCGACGTATTCTGCCCGAAACATGCACAGCCGGAGAAAAACTGACCTACTTTCTCCATCTGGAAAATCCTTCAGGTAAACGGATATCAGGTTTGTTTTTCACTGAAATTTCAGGTGCCCGGTTTCCTACATTCAAAGAATTTGATTCAACATTGGAGGAAGGTGAGAGTGACCGAAATCTCTTTGATCGTAAATTTGGTTATTACAGGTGGTTATGGATGTTAAATCAAAATTCCGGCGCACGATTTGAGACATTTCCATTACCTGCCCTCCAGGCAGGGGAAAAACGCCAGTTTGAGATTTCATTTACTGCTCTGCGTCGTGGTTATATCAGCTTGTCGGGATACTCGATATATCGTCTGGAGCCTTTGGGATTGTTCAAAAAAGAAATATTTTATCCTGATGCTGAAAAAATCCTGGTATTACCCAGAATGTTTCCTGTAGTTCAGGCTGAGCTGGATGGCCCCAGAAAATATCATCAGGGAGGTTTGAGTGGTGCGACCAGTTGTGGTGATTCCGGTGAGTTTGTGTCACTTCGAGAGTACAGGCCTGGGGATCCTGTCAAGCATATTGACTGGAAGGCCACTGCGAGGTCAGGCGATACCATAGTTCGTCAATATCAGGATGAATATTTTTCACGATATGGAATTCTGCTCGACACCTTTATTGAGAGTGGGGGACATGAGGTCCTTGAGGACGCAGTTTCTATAGCGGCATCAATAATCGTAAAACAGGAAAGCGCAAACAACCTGATAGAACTTCTTTTTGCAGGTGATAACTGTATTTCAGCCGTATCGACCGGGCGGGGGCAATCAGCAGAACACCAGATGCTGGAAATGCTGGCATGTATTGGCAGATGTCAAAGTCGGCAATTTTCAGAACTGGCTGAGACGGTCATGGCTCATAGTGCAGTAATGAGTGGCCTGATCATGATCCTCATTGATCTTGATGATCAACGCAAAAAGCTTATTGATTATCTAAAGAGTATGCGGATACCTCATAAAATTATTCTGGTGGTTACTGATATCAGGGAAGGTGAAAAGCTGGTTATGGAAATGAGACTGCCTGAGGTTCGACTATTCGATGTTAAGGAAGCATTCAAATCGGTTGATTTAAAATAGATACAATGAAAATTCCACCATTACTTATATCGCTCACGCTGATTTTCTGGGGAATTGAATCCGGTCATCTGGTGATTTCTGTAGTGATTTCAGTGCTTGTTGGTTCAGTGCTTGTTGTTCCGACTCGTGTAAGCTTATCTGATGATGATTTTGTGAGAGTTTCGGACTTGACCTCAATAATTTTTCTTTCTGCGGTGGTACTCATCCTCCTTAACGTAAGAAAGTTATTCTTTTTGAAGACACTGGTTATCTGGATGCCGGTGATTGTCCTTCCCCTGCTTCTGGCGCAACTCTACACCGGGCGGGAAAAAATAATCATAGGCACACGTCTTGGTTTTCGCAGAAAAGAGATCCATAAACACGAACCACTCGATTTCAGGTTTTATTATTTTGGACTAGCGCTGTTTGCTGCAGCAATTCCAAATAGCAGGTCACCGCTTTTTTTTCCGGTAGT
>JBFHIO010000451.1:0-2040 GCA_041596435.1 Desulforhopalus sp.
AGGGCCGGGCCAGTTATCTTGGGGAGCGCAGTATTGGCCATATCGACCCCGGTGCCGCTTCTTCAACGCTTCTGCTTGCCGCACTCCGCGATACGATAAAAGGAGGCTGAAAATGATTGGAATCGTAATTGTCTCCCACAGCAGGGAACTTGTGGCGGGAATTAAGGCGCTTATTGAACAGATGGTGAGCAGCCCCGAAGCGAAAGAGAAGATCGCGTATGTCGGTGGACTCGATGATGAGAGCAGCCCCATTGGCACAGATCCCATGCAGGTTATGGAGGCAATTACGAGCGTTGCAGGGGAAGAAGGGGTGCTGGTGCTGATGGATCTCGGCTCCGCGCTCCTTTCTGCGGAGACTGCCCTTGATTTTATTGACCCGGAGGTGGCCAAAAATGTGCGCCTTTGCGCTGCCCCCATCGTGGAGGGGGCGCTTGCCGCTGCAATTCAGGCCTCCCTTGGTGCTGATCTGGAGAGCGTGGCGCGGGAGGCTGAAGGGGCTCTGGCCATGAAGCGCAGCCAGCTGGGGCTGGATGATGAGGAGGAAGCAGCGGGGGAGCAGAGCGCGACTCTAAAGGAGGAGGACGGGCTTTCCCTTGAGCTGATCATTACCAATGAGAACGGGCTGCACGCCCGCCCCGCCGCGCGGTTTGTGGGCTGTGCAGGGAAATTTCAGGCAGAAATTCAGCTGGAGAAGGCGGGAAAACATGCCAATGCTAAAAGTATCAATCAGGTGGCCGGACTTGTGGTAAAAAAAGGTGAGACGATTCACGTCGTTGCAACCGGGAGCGATGCCGCAGAGGCCCTTGCCGCGATTCGCCTTCTTCACGAGGATCAGTTTGGCGAAAAGGACGTGCAGCCTCTGCAACCGCCTGCACAGACTTCTCCGACGGCGGTGAACGCCGGGGGGCAGGGGGAGAGCGTGGAGGGAGTCCTCTCTGGAATTGCTGTCTCTGCTGGAATTGCCATTGGTGAGGCTTTCCTGCTGAAGAGCGGTCCGCTGGTGGTAAAGCAGGAAAAGAGTGATTCCCCGGAAGAGGAACTCCGCCGCCTTGATGTTGCTCTTCGTGAAGCTGTTACCGTTACGGAGCAGGAGAAGGCTGCTGTTGGTAAAAGTAATCCTCAGCAGGCGGAAATTTTCGATTTTCACCGTCTTCTTCTGCAGGATGAAGAGACTCTTGAGGCAACAAAGAAACGCATCAGGGAAGAGAGCAATACCGCCGAAGCTGCATGGCAAAGTGTTACAGAGGAGCTGGTGGAGAGGTATCGCAATATTGATGACAGTTATCTCCGCGAACGTGCTGCCGATGTGGTCGATATTCAGCAGAAGGTTTTGCGCGGGCTTATTGGCGGCGATCTCCTGCCGACGGAGCTGCCGGGACCGGTAATCGTTATTGCGAAGGAGTTGAGCCCCGGCGACGTCGTTGCTCTTCCTCCGGAGACCCTCGGGATCTGTATGGAAGAGGGCGGGGCGACCTCCCATGCAGCCATTCTCGCTGCCGCCAGAGGTCTTCCCACCCTTACGGCGATACACGGTCTCTGCGCTGGCGTTGAAAATGGCCAGCTTCTTATTCTTGACGGAAGTACCGGTCAATTGCACCTGCACCCCGATGCTGCCACTACGGCGGAATACAGAGATCGACAGCTCGCTGCAGAGCAACAGGTGCAGCGACTGCAGGAGAGTGCGCAGCTGCCGGCCATTACCCGTGATGACCATTCTCTGCGCATCTCCGCCAATATCGGCGGGCCGAAGGATGTTGCCGGGGCGCTTGCCGGCGGTGCGGAGGGGGTGGGCCTTTTCCGCACTGAATTCCTTTTTCAGGAGAGCGGCGGCGAGCCGGACGAAGACAGTCAGTGTGCGAGTTACCGTGAAGCAGTGGAAGCCCTTAAAGGGCGTCCGCTCATTATTCGTACCCTTGATATTGGCGGAGATAAACCCCTGCAGGGGATGAGCAGTACCCACGAAGAGAACCCTTTTCTTGGCCAGCGCGGGATTCGTTTCACCTTTGCCCATCCAGAAATTTTCAAGCGCCAGCTCCGTGC
>JBFHIO010000452.1:0-2025 GCA_041596435.1 Desulforhopalus sp.
CCATGGCCAGGAGCATGCTTCCAGCCCCCTTTCTCAGGTTAAATTGAAAGATTTTGGCTGGCGCATTGTCAACTTCATCGCCTTGATGATCATCCTTGTCCATTTTGGTGCGAAACCGATTGGCAAATCTCTTTCTTCACGTCGTGAAGAAATTGCCTCTGAGATTGATGATCTCGAAAAGCGCAAACAGGTTGCTGAACAGTCCTATAATGACTTTAAGCAGAAGATTGCGGTCGTTGAAGCTGATATCGACAAAATCGTTGAACGGGCTGTAGCTCAGGCTGAAGTGGAAAAACGCAATATTATTGCACGAGCCGAATCTGCTGCAGAAGAGATGAAGCGCTCTGCTGAACAGGCTGTGGCAAATGAAGTTGCCGAGGCCCGCACCATGTTGCGTGAGGAGGTGGCAGAAAAGGCTGTCTCCATGGCTGAAGAACTGATTAGAAAAAATCTCAAAGCCAATGATCAAAAGGCAATAATTGAGAACTATCTTAATAAAGTGGAGGCGATATCGTGAAACAGGTAATCCTCGCAAAACGTTATGCCAGAGCACTTTATTCCATTGGCTGTGAGCAGAAGAAGGAGAAGCAGTTTGGTCAGACATTGAACTCCTTTGTTGCACTGATGGCGAAAAAGCCCGAAGTGAAAGACAGTATCACGAACCGCCTCTACCCGCAGGATGTGCGGGAGACGGTGATAGACAAATTGGTCAAGGCTGCTCGCTTTGAGGTCCCTGTAGGGAACTTTTTACGTCTACTGGTGGAAAAACGCCGTGCGGATATCCTCCCGGAGATTGCCGAGAGCTATCAGGAAATGCTCGAAGAAGCACAGGGCATAAGCCATGGTACTGTAGTCACTGCGACAAAACCCACGAAAGCACTTACGGATAAAATCCAGAAAATTTTAGAAAAAATAACAGGCAGGAAGGTTGAGCTTGAGACCAGTGTTGATGATTCTATCATCGGCGGCATGATCGCCCGTGTGGGGGATCTTGAACTGGACGGCAGCATCCGTACCCAGCTTGCAGGTTTAAAAGATTCCATTAAAGGGAGATAACCACAATGCAGATCAAAGCCGAAGAAATCAGTCAAATTATTAAGGATCAGATTGGCGGATACGAGACCGAGGTCAATCTTAAAGAGACCGGGACTGTTATCTCCATTGGTGACGGTATTGCCCGTGTTTACGGGGTAGGAAACTGTATGGCCATGGAATTGCTTGAGTTCCCAGAAGGTATTATGGGACTCGCTCTCAACCTTGAAGAGGACAACGTTGGTTGTGCAATTCTTGGAGAGGTCAACAAAATTAAAGAGGGTGACGTTGTCAAGCGGACCGGTCGTATTGCACAGGTCCCCGTTGGTCCCGCCATGGAAGGTCGTGTTGTTGACGCCCTTGGCCAGCCAATCGATGGTCTTGGCCCTATTGAGACCGAAGAATTCTATCATATTGAAAGACTTGCACCAGGTGTTATTGCAAGGAAAGGTGTGCATGAACCCTGCTATACCGGGGCCAAGGCGGTTGACTCCATGACACCTGTTGGACGCGGCCAGCGTGAGCTGGTAATTGGTGACCGGCAGATCGGCAAAACTGCCCTCTGTGTTGATGCCATCATCGCGCAGAAACACAGTGATGTGCACTGTATCTATGTTGCTGTTGGTCAGAAAAAATCCACCGTTGCTCTTGTTGTTGAAGCACTGCGCAAGAACGGCGTCATGGAAAAAACTACCGTGGTTTCCGCCTGTGCTTCCGACCCGGCAGCAATGCAGTATCTCGCACCTTTTGGTGGCTGCTCCATGGGTGAATATTTCCGCGATCGGGGAGAGCATGCTTTGATCATTTATGATGATCTCTCCAAACAGGCCGTTGCTTACCGCGAACTCTCCCTGCTTCTTCGTCGTCCGCCAGGACGCGAAGCATATCCCGGGGATATTTTCTATAATCACAGTCGTCTGCTCGAGCGGGCTTCCAAAGTCAGTGATGAACTTGGTGCCGGTTCTCTTACTGCACTGCCGATCATTGAGACCC
>JBFHIO010000453.1:0-2021 GCA_041596435.1 Desulforhopalus sp.
AGGTCGGAGAGGACGATCATGCCACAGATTTTCTTCCCCTCCATTACCGGAAGACCTCGAACGCCCTGCAGATCCATAATTTTTTTTACTTTTTCCATGCTTGTGTCAGGTGGAACTGAGATGACGGGGGATGACATGATCGAGGAGATGGTGATCTGGTTTACAGTATTGTGACGCAGCAGAGATTCAATATTTTTTTCACTCTCTTCGGGGGTTGCAATTTCATCCTTTACCGATGCTGAGCCTGCGCCGGGGTGGCCTCCGCCACCGAGCTCGCCGAGAATTTTTCCGATATTGATCGCTTCTACTGCACTGCGACCGATAATGGTATGGTAATTGCCGAGATCATAGATGCCAAAGAGAGCCTCAACCCCCATCACCTGGCGGCAGAGGTTGACTACTTCCGCCAGCTCGGGCACCTTGCTCCGTATGGAAATACGGTGAAAACCCACTGAGTGACCATGGACAGTGATGCGGCGGGTGGCCTGCAGCATCTTGAAAAAAGCGTCCTTCTGGCCCTTTTCATAGGGAGGGTTGAGAAAAAAGCGGGCGACGTTGAGATCGGCACCGTGCTCAAGAAGCAGAGCTGCAGCGCGGGCGTCGTCGGGAGTTGTGGACGGAAAGGTGAGACGGCCGGTGTCCTCATAGAGGCCGATGAGGAAGACTGTGGACTCCAGTGGTGAGAGCTTGCGCAGTGTCTCCTTCGGCATCTCGCGCATGAAGAGACTGATGGTGGATCCAATCTGTTCGCAATACTCGATATCGGCGGAGATGTCTCCCGGTGTGGTCATGTGATGGTCCCAGAGATCAATGTGCAGTCCGTCACGACCGCGAAGTTTCTCCATGCGATCAAGGCGGTACCAGTGATTGGTGTCCACTACGGTGAGACGCTTTACGGCCGCAAAATCAACATCTCTCGGGCCGATGAGGTTAAAGGCACTCTTATGGGTGGAGAGGAATTGATCGACGTTTCTATTGACTGAAGAAGGAATGACCCCCACAGCTCCGGGGTAGAAGAGGGTGCCCGCGATAACTGAGGCAAGGGCGTCAAAATCACTATTTTTATGGGTAGTTACAATATGCATATGCACGAAGGTGTAGTTTTTTGGGAAGCCGACGTGCGTATCTGCAATCTACTTCTTTACGCTTTCCAACGGCGGTAACGATTGAGTCTTTAACTTATACACTGGGCGTGGAGACTTATCAAGATAATCCGGCATATATTTTTGGGCCAGTTCGGTGAGGATTGCTTTCCTATTCTCAGGAGCGGGATGGGTGGAGAGAAACTGCGGCGGGTGTGCCCCCCCCACCTTTCCCATTTTATCCCACAGAGTGGTGGCGGCGCGTGGATCATAGCCGGCGAGAGCGGCCAGTTCAATGCCCATGGCATCGGCCTCAGTCTCAGCAGTGCGGCTGTTGGGCAGGGTGACTCCCACTCCTGCAAGAGCCGCGGTTCCGGCGACATAGGCCCCCGCATTTTCGCTGTCACCCAGACCGGCAGCGACTCCTGCAACAGCGACAGTGGTAACAGCACCCCAGGACATTTTCTCTGCGGTGTGGTTGGCGACTGCATGGGAAATTTCGTGGCCCATGACCTCGGCGATCTCGTCATCGGTGGGCTGAATTTTCTGCAGTAACCCTGTGTAGATCGCCATCTTACCGCCGGCCATGCACCAGGCGTTGACGGTCTCCGGGTCATCAATAACCTTGATGCTCCAATCCCAGTCGCGGGTCTGTGGATATTTTTTGATCGCCTGAGCAATGAGGCGTCCCGTTATATTGCGGACGCGAGCGGCGATTTCGGGATCGTTATCGAGCTTTCCGTCATTTTGAAAGGGGGTAAGAGCCTGAATGTACGCAGATTTGGATTGACTGATGGCATATTCCGGCGGGATCATCATGAACTGACTGCGTCCAGTGGGACTGGTTGCACATCCGGTGGCAAGAGAAAGAAGGAGCAGTGAGAGAAGGGTGCTTTTTTTCATGGCCAGCGATATGTTGTTGTTTTTTCTTCCTGCTTA
>JBFHIO010000454.1:0-1994 GCA_041596435.1 Desulforhopalus sp.
CCATGAAACTGCAAACATGATTACCGTTGCTGAAATGAAATTGAAGGCCTCAATTATGCGTACAGAGAGTCGCTGCAGTCACTATCGACTTGATTATCCTGAAATGGATACGAAGAACTGGAATGCCTGGATTAACATCTATAAAGGGGCTGACGGTTCAATGCAGTTCGAAAAACAGTCCTTTGACAGCTGGCCGGGCTGAGTGTTTTTTTCGCGATATCGCGCAACCGCCATGGGGGCGCGGATTGCTTTTCCCATGGCGGTTTGTGATTCGTGTAATGCTTCAATTGAAACTGAAGAAAGCACCTTCCGGACGGCAGAGATGACCTGAAAGGTGTCTCTTAAAAAGAAAGACCTTCTCCAGGCTTGTGTTGTTCTCAACCTGTTATCATACGGGAAGAGAGGCTTTTTCTCCGATAACTAAAAAATGTTTTTTCAGGTCGTTGTAAATGCCCGTCTGCTCAAATCCTGCATCTCTCAAGTGTTCTTCAACCTGTTCAGGGAAAAATCTGATGTTGACAGGAGGTCCCTCCGACATCTCTTCCTTTTTCCAATCAGCAATAAAGATTTTCGCACCGGGCTTTAGAAGCCTGTTTGCCTCTCTAAGCATTAGAGACGGATTATGTAATTCGTGATACAGGTTTATCATAAACACCAGATCTGCAATTTCGTTATCAAGGGGGATTGCATTTTCCTCGGTTTTTACCGGAATAATATTGGGGTGTTTTTCCGGGATATTTTCCTTGAGCCAGTTGTACATTACGTCAGAAGAGTCGCAGGCATAGATAGTCTCGGGCTGGTATTTCTGCAGAAAAGCAATGCTGTAAAGGGCTGTTCCCGCGCCGATATCAACAAGAACGTTCGGCTTTTCCATGGCCAGCTTTTCCCAGGGGTAATCGGGTGGGATATCTATTAATCTCTGGGGATTATTTAACTTCTTCAACTTCCGTGGATCAAATTTTCTCTCTTCCATGATCAATATCTACCACTCCTCTTTCTCTGCTGCTTGAATGCAGAACGCCCGACATGCAGTGCGATGTGCTACTCGCCATCAACCTTCATGTCGGGCATCTGTTACGTTCAAAATTTTTCCCTGTGTATCGAGTCCAAATGAAAGACAAGCTGTTTCAAGCTCCCCTGACATTGAACAGGTCTTTTAGAAATTAAAAACTTTGGCTTCAGCAGCCATATCGATCAAATGTGGCCCGCCGTCGAGGAGCATGTTGGGGTAAAATTTTGCTTCGTCTATCTGACGATTTTTAGCGCAGGGGGTGCAGACACCGATCGGGACCTCATTTTCTACCAGATAAGGAAGGTAATCATTCGGGCAGTCACCCGTCTGTGTCTTCTGAGTAAGATATTTCTCCTTATTGGCCCATAATACGCCATCATCTATCAAAAATATATTTACGACATGACCTTTAGAATGAGCAATTTTGGCGAACTGAAGACACCTTGTTGCTTTAACATTGTCATCCTTGCTGAGCACAAACAGAAAATTGGCCATTTGTTTCTCCTTTCTGGGTTACTGTTCTTTGGATGGTGGGAATTACAACATTTCCCTTTCTTGCAGGATTTCACCGATTTTACCCGTAAATACCAGTCAACGAATATTTTAACCATTAGAGTCATAAAAGTAAAACAGGTCGGAGGAGCAAAAAAGGCCAGGCAAACGTCTCGAAAGCAGCAGAGATCTGAATGTTATTTCCTCTGTGCAGGTCATCTGATATCGCTCTTTACCCTGCATAAAAAAGTCCACTTCGGCAGATTGTCGAAGTGGACTTTGCTACAACGAAAGAAAAGAAACTGTTACTCGAAAGCTTCTTTCACTTTCCAGTTTTTCCATACATTGCTTACCAGATCCGGACCCGGTTTCAATATTGTTTTACCCGGTTTCCACCCTGAGGGGCAGACTTCCGCACCTTTGGTTGCCCGCACGTGCTGGAACGCCTGAATCTGGCGCAGGGTTTCAAGTACATTACGACCAACGGGAG
>JBFHIO010000455.1:0-1989 GCA_041596435.1 Desulforhopalus sp.
AGCCTGAATGATGTTCATGCAGGTATTATAGCCAGCCATGGAGATTGAAAGGTCTGCACAGGCAAGCCAGTCAGGAAATCTAGCTGAAAATCGTTCAAGTGAAGCGTTTGCCGGAAGGCTGTTTTGGATTTGTAAAAACTCTTCTTCAGGAAAGTAAGGACCGGAAAATAACTGCAGGCGAAAAGTACCAGTGTCATTGATAAGCCTGAATGCTTCAATCACAGCTTTAAGCAGATCTGCACCGACGTTGCCTCCGCCGATACTTGCAACAATTAACTTCTCGGCAGAGGTAAGTTGTTGGCTATGCCGCATCTCTTTTCTTTTACCGCCTGATACATTGCGAGTGACAAATCCTGTGTAGGCTATAGGAACTGTAATTTCATGATAGCGGCTAAATGTTTCATCAAGAGTAATGATGTCCTCATCTGAATGGACGAGAAGACCGTCAAAATAGCGATTGAGCGTTTTTAAGGCTCGATCTTCAAATTTTTCTCGATCTGTTGATCGTTCAACAAGAATGTCACGTAAGCTTACATAGCATTTGCAGGGATGAAGAGCACCCTCCCGGATAGCGGCTAGAACCGGATCCAGTTCAAAACGAAATGCTTTACGGCCGAAAGGATACAATTCAACGAGAAAAGCATCAGGCTGAAACTCTTCGAAAAAGGAATAGAGCTGACGTTGGCGTGTTTCTTTGACTTCTTCAAGAGAACTATCCGGATCGCATGGTCCAAGATTCTTGAACTCCGCATCCATCTGCAGCCCTGGCAATTTGTAGAGTGTGATACATTCAGGCACAGGTTCGACGTCGGGACCACCTACAATGAGTGTGACCTGGTGATGATCGGCGAGAGCCATACATATTTCAAGGCTCCTGTGGAAGTGTCCGATGCCAAGCACATGCTGGCAGTAGTAGGCGATTTTCACTTTTCTACACGGTCCGGGGTGATATTGAGGTTTGCGAGTTGATAAGTTGGGGCGGAATAGACAATTTCGTGCATGCAACCTTTCCTGACAAGCGAAGGCTCATCGGGCAAAAAACTTCTGCCGGCGACTGCATAAATGAGACACTTAATTACCCCGAGATGACAGACAACCAATGTCTTTTTATCATCGTACTTCTGCCGATGTGATTCAAGGGCAGCAAAGACACGCGTACGGATTTCACTTCTGCTCTCGCCTGCGGGAGGACGAAATTCCCAGCCTGCCTTGACCTGGATGTCAAGTACCTCTGCGTAATCACGGTAGACATCATCAACCGTCATTCCTTCCCATTCACCCCAGTTCTGTTCTCGTAGACGCGGGTCTTCTGTTACTGGGAGCTGCAAAATAGAATTGATAATCGCAACCGTCTCTCGAACTCTTCCGAGATCGCTGCAGATAATTCTCTGCCATCCCTGGCCAGCCAGATACTTTGTCCAAATTTGAATCTGCTTTCTTCCGAACGGCGTGAGGGGGGAGTTGCCATGTCCCTGCACGCGTTTTTCACTATTCCATACAGTTTCACCATGCCGCAGTAGACCGTATGTAAATGAACTGTTTGCAGCAGTAGAGCTTATCATCCGGAACTCCTTATGTATGTGAGCTTATATGCGGTTCTGCTTTGAACAGATCGGCGAGATGGACCAACCATTTTTTGTTATCAAACTGATCGGCAACCCATGCTTTGCCCTCTGAAATGATGTGATTTCTCATCTGGTGATTTTGCAGCAGCAGAATCATTCCTTCAGCCATGGCCTGCGGGTCGGATGGGGGCACAGTGATGCCAGTTCTTTCGTGCTGAAGAATTTCGGGGATCGCAGAAACTGTTGTTGAAAGGGCAGGAACACCCATTGCCAGACTCTCAACCAGAACATTGGGGATGCCGTCTCTGTCACCACTTTTTGCGATCTCACAAGCAAGTACAAAAAGATCACTCTGTTTAAACTGGGCAAGCACTTGCTCATGGGTTTTCGTACCCAGCCAGGAACATTCATTATCCAGATCGAG
>JBFHIO010000456.1:0-1985 GCA_041596435.1 Desulforhopalus sp.
ATTGCCGGCCCGCGACACAGAGATCATATTGACAAGGTGAGCCGCTATACTGAACTGCTCTGCACCCAACTTGGGCTGCCCCCGGCAATCATCCGGACACTGCAGAACTCAAGCATCCTTTACTCCAGTATTCGGCATCTCATCCATAACGACCTTCTCTCCAAGAAAGAACTCTTCACCGCTCAAGATAGGGAAATCATGGAGGACTTCCCGTACAAATTATCTGAAGTTATCGATATTTTTGATTATTTCTCACAGGAACGGTCCATTTTACTTACTCGCAGTGAGAAGTTTGACGGCAGCGGCTACCCGGAAGGCCTTAAAGGCAATGAAATTCCCCTTGGTGCCAGAATTGTTAGCATTGTCGATTCTTTTGCGGCAATGGAGGCTGACAGACCATTTCGGGATAAATTTCTACCTGAAGACATCCTGAATGAATTGAAAAATGAGGCTGGCAAACAGTTTGACCCGTTCCTCGTACTGAAGCTACTTGATACAATAGAGAAATACAGCCTGCTCGATATATCTGCAAAAGATATAGCAACAATCCGTGCAGAATTGCTCAAACTCCACAGCAACGTAAGCTCATGACAGAATCAAATCTTTCAGCAATCATCCGGCAGGTGGATAATTTCCCCGCCCTCCCTGACACTGTCAATAAGGTTATGGCTGTCACCAGCGACCCTGAAAGTACAGCCAACGATCTCATGTACGCCATTCTTCCGGATCAGTCGATGTGTGCAACAATCCTAAAAATTGCGAACTCTGCCTTTTTCGGTATGCCCAGACAGGTTGCGACTATAGAGAAAGCTGTGGTAATTCTCGGCTTCAATGAAATTCGTAACATAGTTCTCGGTAAAGCGGTTTTTACATCTTTTCAGAAACTCCAGAAACAGAACAAAGAGAACACCAATCTTTTCTGGAATCATAGCTTCACGTGTGGCCTCTCCGCTAAAATCATCGCCGAACATCTTCACTACTCACCAAGTGAACTCTTTGTCGCCGGTCTTATTCACGACATTGGAAAACTGGCAATGCTTATGACATTTCCGCAGGATTACAGTCTGCTATTCGATATTTCCGAACCGCATAGATTCAAAGGAATCCTGCATGAACATGCCGAATATTCCACCAGCCATGACGTCATCGGCATGCGCATATTGAAACGTTGGCTCTTTCCTGAACAACTGTTGATGGCGACCGGATATCATCACACCCCTGAACAGGCTCCGTCGCATCGTGCCTACCCGATAATTGTGCAGATGGCCGATATGCTTTCTCTCATGCACTGCAGTCCTGACAATCTCAAACGGACAGACGTCGCAACACTCTTTGTAGACTTCTTCCCGGAGACCCGTGAACTCTGGCTAGATAATAATCTGCCATGGGATTCCGATATCATAGGAGAATGGTATGACCTTCTTCAAGTATACCGTCAGCGCGATCAAGCCATTCTTGATATAATAATGTCCTGATGAATATAGGTACTATCAAACGCACCATCCGTAACACAAAGCGGTTGGCCGAAATCATAAAAGTCCTGTCAAAATTCGGCTTTCAGCAGGTCATTCTTGATACTGGCATATACCGGTTGCTTGACCTCGTTAAAGAAGATGTCGATGCAGAGATAACTCCCTCGGCTGCTGATCAACCGCGACCCGTTCGATTTCGACTCGCCCTTGAAGAACTGGGTCCAACCTTTATCAAAATTGGCCAAGTCCTCTCCACCCGTCCCGACCTCATCCCACCCGCATGGGCAGACGAATTAAAAAAACTCCAGGACCGTTGCACCAGTGTTCCGTACAGTGACATTCACAGCGTTTTAATAAGTGAATTCCCTGAAGGTTTACACACGCTCTTTGATGACATTGAGGAGACACCACTTGCAGCTGCCTCTCTTGCCCAGGTTCACCGCGCAAAAATGATAGACGGCACTGAGGTTGTACTGAAAGTTCTCCGCCCTGGCAGCCGAAAAATGGTAGAGG
>JBFHIO010000457.1:0-1985 GCA_041596435.1 Desulforhopalus sp.
AAAAGCCGTCGATATCAAGACTCTGAGCAACAACCCCCGAGGTCTCCCCACCTGCTACGATGAAATTTTTCACTCCGGACGCAGCCATTTTCTTTGTCAGCGCACGAAAGAACTGCTCCACCGCCTCGCTGGCATTGCCAGAACCATACTTCGCCTGAATCTCCTTGAGCTTTTCAGGAGGCACCGTAGCAGAAACCAGGGGAGCGGGAAAAGAATCGAGTTTATCCGCCAGCCACTCTGCCACGCAGGCACAGTAGGCATCAGGTCCGCCAATAATCTTCTCAACATCCAGAGAAAGGCTCTCCGCTTTTGCCGCGTAGACAGCAACCTGTTTATTCGTCATCTCAGAGCAGGAGCCGGAAAAGATCACCGTCTTCTCTCCAATGAAAGGAAGGCCCTTTTCCCGAGCCTTCTCAGCATCCACGCCTGCACCAGCGCGCGCATGGGCGATACCTGCAGCAAGCCCGGACCCGCCGGTAACCAGAGGCAGTCCCTTTACGGCCTCGCCGAGAGTTTCAAGGTGTTTGTCGCAAAAGGCATCGACTGCCGCATAACGGAAACCTGCCTCTTTCAATTCGGTAAACCGCGCCTGTACAGCAGCCGGCCCTTTATCAATCACCTGCCAGGAGACCAGACCACATTTGCCCTTCGCCTGCTTTTCCATGAGGTGGATAAGGCTGGAATCCGTCATGGGAGTAACGGGATGATTGCGCATCCCGGAATCAGAGAGTAACTGATCTCCGACAAAGAGATACCCGTTGAACACAGTGCGACCATTCACCGGCAGTGATGGACAGAGAATGGTGAAATTGTCGTTCAGTTCTTCAAGCAACACGTCGGTTACCGGGCCAATGTTACCTTTGGCCGTAGAATCGAAAGTGGAACAGTATTTAAAGAAAATCTGTTCACAGCCCTGTTCCTGCAGGTACACCAGAGAATCGCGGCTCAATTCTTCCGCGTCCTCTACCGGGCAGGATCTTGATTTTAATGAAATTACAATGGCATCAGTATCAAGAGTAATTCTCTTTTTCGGGACACCATTCAGTTGAACCGTACGCATGCCTCCTGCGACCAGAAAGCCTGCGATATCGGTGGCGCCGGTAAAATCGTCAGCAATTACACCAAGCAGCATGGTCACTCTCCTTTTTTGACAGGCAGATCAATTCCTTGAAAAATTTTGATAACCGCACTGTCATCCTCTTTGCCGAACCCGGCATTGCTTGCCTGGGTGTACATGGAGAATGCAGTAGACGCTAATGGAACCGGAGCGTGCAAACCCTTGGCTGCATCGGTAACCAGTCCAAGATCTTTGACAAAGATATCAACCATGGAGAGCGGCGTATAATCTCCATCAACCACATGTTTCATACGGTTCTCAAACATCCATGAGTTCCCAGCAGCATGGGTAACAACATCGTACATAACAGAGAGATCGATACCGGCTTTTGCGGCCATTGCCATTGCTTCTGCTCCTGCTGCAATATGCACTCCGGCAAGAAGCTGATGAATGATCTTCACTGTAGCGCCAAGACCAATTTCACTGCCAACGTTGTAGACATTGGAAGCAACCGCATCAAGAACCGGCTTCAGTTTGGTGAAGGCCTCTTCACTGCCCGCGGCCATAACCGTCATCTCACCGATGTTGGCTTTTGCCGCACCTCCGGAAACCGGAGCGTCCAGCATAAGGAGCCCTTTCTCCTCAAGTTTTTCTGAAATAAAACGGGCATCTTCCACCGAGATAGTGGAGGAACACATCATGGCCGTACCCGGCTTCAACCTGCCGACCAGATCATCTCCAAAAAGAACTGCCTTCTCCTGGGCTCCGTTGACCACCAGGACAATAACGGCATCAATCTTGTCGACGAAATCAGCACAATTATTGGAAACATCTGCGGCACCGGCCTTCTTCAGCTCTTCCAATGCTTTGGGGTTCAGATCAACTCCGTAGGTATCCAGCCCTGCTTTAATACAGGATTTTGCAGCCC
>JBFHIO010000458.1:0-1985 GCA_041596435.1 Desulforhopalus sp.
CCGATTCAGGGTACAAAGGGGAATGTATCGGGCCCACATCTTGATATTGCGGGGATAAGCTGGATATATTTTCCCTTTTGTAACGAAGAACTTGGAAGAATCAATTATTCAAGATTTCCATAAAAATAAAACTCCGACTAAACGTGAGCAATTACTGTTCTGTAAGGCAAAACAATATCATGTTAAGACTCCCAGCTCCTCCGGTGTTGTGTCTCACCCCGTGCAGGATTATAGCTTCAATCCTTCTCGGCATTCTGTTTTTTGCAGTTCCGGCCCTGGCCGCCACCGATGCACAACAACAGGAGAAGAAACGTCAGGAAGAGCTTACCCGTACCTACAAACAGCTTGAGGTCTTTTCTAACGTTCTCAGCATGCTGCAGGAGAATTATGTGGAAGAGGTGGACACGGCGGATGTGCTTAATGGCGCCATCAAAGGGTTGCTCCTGAACCTCGACCCACACTCCTCCTACCTCACCCCCGAAGAGTTTAAAGACCTGCAGGAAGAAACCAGTGGCCAGTTCACCGGTATCGGCATTGAAGTCACGGTACAAAATGACGAGTTGACGGTGGTCAGCCCCATTCATGGTACCCCGGCAGAATCTGCCGGATTGAAGGCGGGGGATCTTATTGTCTCCATTGACGGTGAAGATACCGAAAATATCGGCGCGTACAAGGCAATTGAAAGACTGCGTGGACCGGAAGGAAGCAAGGTCAATCTTGCCATTATGCGCAAAGGCTGGACTTCTCCGAGGGATTTCGAAATTACCCGTGCAAGTATCCCGCTGATCTCTGTCGAAGGAGAATCTCTTTCACCAGGGCTGGTTTATGCCCGTATTACCAATTTTCAGAGCAATACGGGGGCAGACCTGCGTCATCTGCTGAGCACTCTCTCTCAAAAGGCCCCCATCCAGGGACTCATCCTTGACCTGCGCAATAATCCCGGCGGATTGCTCGATCAGGCCGTTGAAGTGGTGGATACCTTTCTCAACCAGGGGCGTATCGTTTATACCCGGGGGCGTCGAGCTGACCAGAATACTATTTACAACGCACACAACAACAGCCCCCACGCAGATTATCCCCTCGTAGTACTGATTAATGAAGGCTCCGCAAGCGCCTCAGAAATTGTTGCCGGCGCAATTCAAGCCCATAAAAGAGGGATTCTTGTAGGCAAAAAATCTTTCGGAAAAGGATCCGTTCAGATGGTGATTCCTCTGCCGGACGGTGCCGGACTCCGCCTCACTACCGCCAAATATTATACTCCAGACGATCGTTCTATCCAGGCGATGGGAATCATCCCTGATGTGGAAGTGGCACAGCGAAGCAATGAGGATGAAGGTACGATGAAACGCAAGGCTCGCAAGGAAATTGATCTCGCGAATCATCTGCCGGGAGAGGCTGAAAAGGGAAACATCAGAGAAGAGGAACAAAACACAGAGGAGCTGAAAGTGCTGCGAAAAAGACTCGCCGCCGACAATCAGCTCCATGCTGCTTACAACATATTGAAGAGTCTCGACCTCTACACCAAGCAGAAGACGAAAAAAGAAAAGCTGTAATGCGGTTTTAAAAACCCTGCTCTCTCATGAACTGAGAATCCTGAGACCAGTTTTTCTTCACCTTGACCCACAGCTCCAGCCGCACCTTCTGCCCCAGCAGTTTCTCAATATCTTTACGGGCGGCAATGCCAATGCTTTTGAGCTTTTTGCCCCCCTTGCCGATAACGATTCCTTTCTGAGACTGTCGCTCAATAACGATAGTTCCGTGAATAAGAATCCGGTTTCTCTCTTCTTGAAAAGCCTCAATTACCACTGCCGTTGAATATGGAATTTCCGCGCTGGTCTGCAGGAAAACCTTTTCCCGGATAATCTCTGAACAGAGAAAGCGTTCGGAGGCATTGGTTGGAATATCTTCAGGAAAATAACGCGGTCCCATGGGCATTTTCTTGATAATTGTTTCCAGCAGCAGATCAACACCATCACGGTTTTTAG
>JBFHIO010000459.1:0-1977 GCA_041596435.1 Desulforhopalus sp.
GATTGGCATCGCCCTGAGCGATACCCATTTCCACAATATGTTTAAAGCCGGGACGTAGAAAATTGTCATAGGGTCGCCGCCCACCTTCTTCGTCAATAATTCCCGGAGGCGGGTTATTCGCCTTGCGAGCGGCAATTTTTAGCTTGTTGCGGTATTCGCGGCTATCCGCCGGGTTGGCCAGCATAAACTGCAGTATGTCGTCTGAGGCAACGGCATGTTCGCCTCCGGTGGGCGGTATATTATATCGGCCATCTTCTCTGGCTGGCATCGACACACCCAATTGCTTGAGCAAATCAACCTCATCAGCCATATACCAAGCCTCGGTAATTTTTCCATCGGTCAATTCGAAAATTGCTACGGCGTAGATTTCAAAGTTCTTTCCGGTTGCCGGAATACCGAACAGATTGCCATTGTGAGTACCAGCAATCCGGTACCGTACTGCGACGCTACTACCCTCACCCATCACTATTTCGACAGTATCTACTCGGTTGGAAACAGCCTGATCCAATGATTCTGCCTGATCAGCCAGCACCGAACCCCGAATGTTGTATCGGAGATTCTCAAACTCCTGACGGACTTCAAGATAGCCATCAGCATAATATTCTCGCTCTAACTCAGCTGGGTCCGTAGTCACTCGAGAGGTCATAAAACGCCCAATAACCGCCTTGTTAATCTCTCGCTCGGACAAATATTCTCTATCAATTGAGCTCATGGAACCACATGACACCAAACTCAGCAGCAAAACCGCTAATCCACCTACCCTGGCCACCAAGTTAAACTTTAAATCCACTAAAATCATTTGCTTCCATCCCCCTCTGTGAAAACACCCTGGCAACCATTGAGCCACAAAAATTCTTACCCCAGCAAGCAGGTTAGCATAAACCAACTTGCAGAACGGACAGGATCTCAATTAAGAAGATTTGCAAAAAAAACTCCCTTTGCGAGGAGATTTCACTTATATTTTTACTGGGCAGTGAATTCAATACCTGCCTGCCACAATTATCAAAACCCGGGGGGGGGATAGATGATAGGCCGATTTGCACTAAGTATTTTACTACTTGGGCTGACAGCCCAAGCTCAAGCCCACCACACTTGGGCTGTGGACTACGACACAAACAATTTTATCGAGATACAAGGCGTTGTTAGTTCAATTGCCTGGGTAAATCCGCATGTGCGCTTTAAAGTCGTGGTTGACCAAGGAACACCTCAAGAGCAGGAGTGGAATATCGCCGGCACCTCAGTCAGCAACCTTGCCCGCATGGATGTCAACAAAGGTATCCTTTCAGCTGGAGACCAGGTTCGAATGGCTGGACACGCCGCAAAAAGGTCAGATCATGGCATGTACATGATCAACCTGTTATTACCCGATGGCAGAGAAGCCATTTTTTCCGGTAGTGCCGAACCTCGTTGGTCAGGCAATCTTGTTGGCAACACAGATGAGCAAGACACCATTGCCGAAGTTGACCCTTCAGAACGACCGGACTCCATTTTCGCGGTGTGGACAACTGTAGGAGGCGTTCCTGAAAGTCGACTGCTTCATCCCAGAGCTACTGAAGACTTCCCTTTAAGCAAAAAAGGCTGGGAGGCCATCGCCAACTACGACCCTGAAACTGACGACCCATTCGGTAACTGCTCACCCAAAGGCGGCTCTGCCATTATGGATGCCCCTTACCCGATGGAACTGGTCGACCAGGGAGATACCATCCTGCTCAAACTGGAAGAGTACGATACGGTACGAACAATTCACCTTACAGATTTTCATGACGACCGAGATATCGAACCAAGTTTGCTCGGATATTCAACTGGATATTGGGAGGGTGATACGCTACTGATCACTACAACAAGGATCGATTACCCATTTCTGCATATTGGCTCTGTGCCCGATTACATCCCCCAGAGCAGGTTCGCCCGAATGCAGGAGACTTTTCGTCTCGGCGAAGAAGGTGACCGCCTGTACTACACAGTAACCGTAACCGA
>JBFHIO010000460.1:0-1968 GCA_041596435.1 Desulforhopalus sp.
CTGCCATGTCCCTGTCAGGCATTGCTACCTACAGTGCCTGGATCTTTTCAGTCAGCACTGGGAGAAGGAGTTTCAGGTCAGCTACCGCAAAGACATCAGCTAATTCACCGATTGGTGCATCCTTATCAGTATTTATCGCTACCACAAATTCGGATTTCTTCATTCCGGCGAGATGTTGAACTGCGCCGGAAATACCACATGCAACGTATAACTTGGGTGAAACGGTCAAGCCGGTGGTTCCAACCTGACGATTATGCGGCACCCACTCCGCATCAACCACAGGGCGGCTGGCACCGTATTCGCCCCCCAGTGCCTTTGCCAGCCCCTCAACAATCTGGATATTTTCAGGTTTACCAACACCTCTGCCAGCACTGACAATGACCGAAGATTTGGTCAGATCAACGCCGCCATGCTCAGCAGCCTCATAGCCAAGAAGCGTCACCATTCCCTGATACTCACCAACAACTGGACAAACATTCGAAATTCCTGCAGGCGGCTCACTTAAGGAAAAAGCACCAGCCTGCAGTGTTACAACTGTAACGTCACCGTTGCCAGTCATGGTTCTCTTCAGTTTTCCATTGCAGGACGGGACCACTAATTTACCGTCTTCCACACCGATAACTTCTGAAATCTGTGGTGCCTTAAGACTCACCGCAACTCGCGGCGCAAGGTCCCAACCATAAGAACTGTGACTGAATACAATCATATCCGGTTGCTCCTGTGCCACCACATCAAGCAACAGGTATTTATGGGCATCCGGGTTATACTCGCCATATTCTGATACTTCAGCAACATGCAAGGTACCCTGAAATTTCGGCAGATCTCCCGAACTCACGCCAACGATAAACATAGCACTCTCAGCACCAAGCGCTGCGGCAAAGGCCATCAATTCAGCATAACTTTCCTGCACTTTTCCTTGTCTGTATTCTGCAACCAGTAGTGTTTTCATCTCACCCTCCTATGCCAGCACGCTGGTTTTTTCCCGCAATATCGAAATTAACCGATCTGCGATATCGGCCACCTCACCTTCCAGAAAAAGTCCGCCACCCTGTTTCTCAGGGAAAGCGATTTTCAACGTTTTCTGCATTGCACTAACTGTATGCAGTTCCTCCGCAGCGATGGTGATCATCTCTTTTTTCTTGGCCTTCATGATGTTGGGCAAAGTCGGGTAACGGGGTGTATTTAATCCAAGTTGACAGGTCACAAGTGCCGGCAGCGGTGTTTCAACCTGAGCCTTCACGCCCCCTTCGAGTTCCCGTTTCACCACGATTTTACCGTTATCGCATTTAAAATCCACAATGGTGGTAATGGCTGATATAGACAGCAGCTCCGCTATAATAACACCGACTTGACCGCTACCACGATCCTGCGACTGCATGCCTGTAAAAATCAGATCAAAGTCCTTATCTCTCGCAAACTCTGCAATCATCGAAGCGATTTCATACGGGTCTTTCAGGTAACTCCGGTCATCACTGATATGCACTCCACGATCGCAACCCATCGCCAGAGCCTTTTTCATGGTCTCCTTCACCTGATCGGAGCCAATGCAGAGCACTGTCAGGTCCCCTCCGGTCTGCTCTTTCAATTGTACTGCTTGCTCAACGGCATATTCGTCATATTCATTCATCCGCCAGGCAAGATCGGCACGGGCAAACCAAACACCGTCTTCATCAATTTTAAATTTTGATTCCATATCCGGAACCTGCTTAATGCACACCAGTAATTTCATCGTATCTGCCTCCGTCCGGTTCAATTCGGTAGTGTCGCCAACCTGCCCTCATATGCCTGCAGACGATCCACTAAAATTTCTGCAATATCTTTAGGTTTGAGACTCTCTTCCACGTCCGCCCCTTTTACCCCGTCCTCAAACATAGTCAGGCAGAACGGACAGTTGGACAACAACGTTCCCGCCCCCGTCTCCACTGCCATTTCCACGCGCTTGACATTTATCCTGCTACCGAGTTTTTC
>JBFHIO010000461.1:0-1961 GCA_041596435.1 Desulforhopalus sp.
CACCAGCCGTCAATTGATTCATCAGCGTAAAACCAATGTCAGATTTAGAGCTGGCAAAATTCACCGGCGTAAAGATCCCGTTTTACTGCTTTGATGCCTCCCAGCAGATCTGCCGACCCAAGCCCGTTTCATCACCCGCCGCTTTCAATGCAGGCAGATGGCTCAACATAAAAAACAGGCTGCACTTAATAAATTCCCAATCCTCCGTTCTGCAGGTAAACAGACCGGCCAAACGGAAAAGGCTGCCTTCCTTCTTATCGATATACAAACAGCTCAAATCTCCCTTGCCCGATGCCGCCACATCAAAGCCCAGGCGATAATTTCCGTTCTGTTCCAGCAAGTCTTTGAACACCTGTGCAAGCCAGTTTCGAATCGCGTTCGAACGGGAGTTGTGAGAGTTCATTGAGTACTCCCCAAACATAGACAGCATATCCTCCTCTTCCAGGTGAACCCGCTGGCCATTGTCCGCGGTGATGAAATAATCATGGAAGGAATAAATATCACAGAACTGCGCCAGGGTGATACTATTCTCATGCAGGGACGCTGGAAGCAATTCCAGCTTCTCTCTCAACAGATGGATATTGCCTTCATTGAAGAAATACAAGGTGAAGAGCTGAAACCCGAGAGAACCCGCTGTGCATTGTTTTTCCTTTTTCTCTCTCTTGTTCTGGCGCTCAGTTTCCAGGTTAAGCTTTCCATCGCGCTCCTGACCGGAGCTCTGGGAATGATTATTACCAAAATTATCCGCGCTGACCGTGCTTACGAAGCTGTTGACTGGCGTACAGTTTTTCTTCTTTCAGGCCTTATTCCTCTCGGGACTGCATTTGAAAAAACGGGGACAGCAGCCTATATTGCCCAACATATTCTGACCTGGGTAGGTACACCCTCACCACTATTGCTGATGCTTGTTGTTTCTTTGCTGACTGCCTTTTTTGCCCTTATCGCCTCTAATGTCGGTGCAGTCGTACTCATGGTGCCGCTGGCAATGAACATGGCAGCAAACATCGGAACAAATCCGACTATTGCCGCCATGGTGGTGGCAATCTCCGCCTCCAACACCTTTCTGCTACCAACTCATCAGGTCAACGCACTCCTCATGCGGCCAGGTGGCTACCGTACCAAAGATTATATGAAAGCCGGCTTTGGTGTTTCGATGCTTTTTACCCTCGTACTTATCGGCAGCCTGGCTACAATGTATACGATCTGACCCTCCGTCCTCATCAGGCTCCACGATTCAGCCCTCAGCGTACATCAACACGTACCTCACACCAACCTCGAAGTGATCTCCGCATTGCTCTGCTCATACCCGACACACTTTAATAGTGGAGTTTATTTTTACAGTCAGTTATTTACGTAAAAAACAGGAAATTTCTTTTAAACGCTATCGGGGTGGTCTATTATGGGCTTTGCAAAGTTGAGATCTAAATAGTTTCTTTAACTCTTCATCATACAGGAATTTTGTCGTGCCAAAAAACGTTACAATGCGAGATGTAGCCGACCGGGCCGGAGTGTCTATTGCCACAGTTTCGCATGTGGTCAACAAAACACGCCATGTGAACCAACAAACCCGTGAGATTGTTTTGAATGTAATTGATGAACTGGGCTATATGGGAGCGAATCCACTGACCAGAAAAGATACATCCCGCCTGATAGGGTTAATTATCGCCGATATTCGTGAAGATTTTTATACGGAACTCGTCAAAGCTGCTGAAACAACCGCTTGTGAAAACGGCTTTTCTCTGATCTTGTGTGATGCGGAAGATGATGAGCAAAAAGAACTCTTCTATATTCGTATGTTGTTGCAGCAAAATGTGCAGGGTATCATCCTCGCACCGATCAATCATACGTCTCCACCAGCTATTCTCAAAGAAGCCGATGTACCTGTCGTTTTAATCGATCGCTGCTACGAGGAAAAAAATTATGATTTCATTGGAATTAATAATTTCGCGGCAGGAAGGGAA
>JBFHIO010000462.1:0-1959 GCA_041596435.1 Desulforhopalus sp.
GGAGAAGGTTTCGGTCACTGCACCAACACGAAAGAGTGTGAAGCTGTTTGCCCGAAAGGCATCTCCATCAGCAATATCGCACGCCTGAACCGTGAATTTTTCAAAGGAATTTTCACTGGGCGTGACGATTGATACTTCTGATACAGGGAACAGTCTGAACACGGGCTATTCATATTTCCTGTAACTTAGCGGTCGCAATTTCAGAAGTAAAAATGTAAAAATAAACCTGCTTTTCCCTTTCCGGGGAAAGCAGGTTTTTTTTTAACCATTATGCTGCTGGTCAGCAACACATCTAAATGGTACCTTGAAAAACCCTGCATTCCGCTCAAATTGAAAGAGCGGAAAGAAATTTATTCTAATGATATTAGTAAGTTAGAGACTTCTTTTTCATGTTTTTTTTGACTGCAGTAAAAAAGAAGAACGAAAGACGGGTTATTCCATATTCCTTAAAGTCTCGGAACTGCACATTGTTGCGCGACATCTCCCCAATCAGACATGTCTGAAGAAAGCACACTACAAAACGAAAATAACATCAGTCCCAAAGCCGAAACCAGGGCAGATCCGATCATCTTCCAAAACTACGATGTGGTCATCGTCGGTGCTGGCCCCGCAGGTCTTGCCTGTGCACGGGTCTGTGCCGAAGCGGGTGCCACTGTGGCGGTATTTGAGCGCCGGGAGCAGATTGGAGAAAAGGTCTGCGCCGGCGGGATCACCATGCACGGTATTCTTGATCGGTTTAAGGATATTGTCCAGCGCACCTTTCCCTCTCAGACCATTGTTACCCCCTGGCAACGGGCCGAGATCCACGCAAAAGAAGCAATCATCGCCACCCTCAATCGGGTAGAACTCGGCGAAAGAATGGCGCAGGAGGCACGCGAGGCCGGGGCGAACATCTTTGTGGACGTCCGGGTGAAAAAGATCAACAGCGGTTTTGTTACGGTCTGCATAAAAAAGGAACTGGAAGAAGAGGAAGAGCAGCAGGTGCACTACACCTGCCTCGTCGGGGCTGACGGTTCCAACTCAAGGGTTCGCCGTTTTCTCGATCTCCCCTCTGAGCTGAAGGGCTTTGGCATCAACTGTCAGCTGCCGATAACCAGGGAAAAGATGGAATGGCATCTCAACCCGCCCCTCTTTGCCAGCGGTTATGCGTGGATCTTCCCCCACCGCGAAACCACCTCAATCGGGGCCTATGGTGACAGCCAGATGATCTCCGCCCGTGACCTGCGCAAAAACTTTGAGATCTGGGCAGAGGCCCAGGGCTTTAATCTTGAGGGTCAGCAACTCCGTGCAGAGAGCATAAATTTTGATTATCGCGGGGTCGAGTTCAAAAAGGACTACCGCATCTACCTCGTCGGAGACGCCGCCGGCCTCGCTTCAGGGCTCACCGGTGAAGGAATCTATTCAGCAGTCATCTCCGGGGAATATGTCGGCAACCGCATCATGAAACCCTCCTGGCAAAACGAGGCCTTCACCCGTCTCGAAGCCAGTTACGCCCGGCACTTAAAAGCAGTGCGCTACGCCCGCACCTACCCGAATCGTCTGGGCCTGCTCAGTGAGGGAACCTGTCTGCTGCTGCGTCTCGGCCTGCTGCCAATCAACAAGGCAGAGATGGGCGGCTGAAACAGGTCTTCCAGAAAAGCGAATCCTGTACCGTTTTTTTATCAAAATCTTAAAAACTGTCCTCCGACAAGGCAAGAAGTGAGATGCCGAGATACAAAAGAAGAAACTTTTTCTGTGTCTTGAATGTGATTAAAAACTGCCATCATTTACCTCTCCCTGCGTCACGAGAAAAAATATTATGAAAAAGAATACAGTAATCCTTCTTAATGTCCTCTTTGTCGCTCTTGCCGGAGTCATTCTCATCTTCCTCTTCAATGCGCCGGAGGTGACCACCCCCCATGTGCCCAAAGATGACAATCATCAAAAATTCTTCAGTATGCATAAAAAAGAGGCCGAAAA
>JBFHIO010000463.1:0-1957 GCA_041596435.1 Desulforhopalus sp.
GTCCGAGCTGGTGATCAAAACCAAGTTCGACCTCTATCAGTCGGTCCTGAATCGATTTCACTTTTTCAACCACTGGCACTTCCTGTCTGTCATCATCTGTGACATGACTGTCGTAAAGCCAGTCGTGAATGCCCATTTGCTGGCCGCTGAGATGTACTTCCGGGTGCGGTCGGTCATAAAGGTCTTTGCCCTGACAGAGCAGATGAATCGAAAGTGCCGCCTGATGGCCGTGAGCCACAGCAGTGATAACATTTTTCGGTCCGAAAGCTGCATCTCCTCCGAAGAATACTTTTGGGAGTGTTGATTGCAGTGTCACCTGGTCGATTACGGGCAATCCCCATTGGTCAAATTCAAGACCGATATCACGTTCGATGAAGGGATAAGCGTTTTGTTGACCGACAGCCAGCAACACTTCATCGCATTCGATAAAAACAGGTTTCTCACCGGTTGAAACCATGGTGCGCTTGTTATTCTCATCATATTTTGCTTCAACTCTGTCGAAATACATTCCTGTGAGTTTACCGTTTTCGACAACAAACTCCAGCGGCGTCAAATTGGGTACAATCACTATATCTTCACGTTCAGCATCTTCAATTTCCCACGGGGAGGCTTTCATTTCCTCACGTGGACTGCGGACAATGACCTGGACGTCTTCACCACCGAGCCGTCTGGCTGTGCGGCAGCAGTCCATAGCAGTATTTCCCCCGCCAAGAACCAGTACTTTTTTCCCGGTTTTCTCCACATGGCGATACAGTACGGCAGCCAGCCATTCGATGCCGATATGGATCGATGCGTCTCCTTCCTGTCTACCAGGAAGATCAGGAAGGTCCCGGCCTCTCGGAGCACCGGTGCCGACAAAAACGGCATCGTAGCCTTTATCGACGATTTCTTTTAAGCTGGAAATATATTGATTGAAAAAAGTGTTAACGCCAAAGTCGAGAATGTAATTGATTTCTTCATCAAGCACTTTCTCAGGCAGCCGGAAGGAAGGTACCTGGGTGCGGATAAATCCGCCAGCTTTTGCCTGATCATCGTAGAGATCCACCTCGTAACCAAGAACCATGAGATCGCGGGCAACTGTAAGCGAGGCCGGGCCTCCGCCAATAAGAGCAATGCGTTTTCCGTTTTTCTCTTCGGGGATTTTCGGTAGTTTGTCGAGAATTGAGCGCTTATTATCCGCTGTCACACGTTTAAGACGGTAGATTGCCACAGGTTCTTCATCTATCCTGCCGCGTCGGCAGGCGGGTTCGCATGGTCGGTCGCATATTCTGCCAAGAATTCCTGGAAATACATTTGATTCCCAGTTGACCATGTAGGCATCTTCATACTGTTCGTTGTCGATCAACCGAATATATTCAGGCACTGGCGTGTGAGCCGGGCATGCATATTGGCAATCAATAACTTTATGAAAATATTCAGGATCCTGTATGTTTGTCGGTTTCAAGACATTGCCTCTTGATGTGGTTGAGCGGAGTAAGATGGCCGGAAGAACACGTCACACTAATCTATCCTATTATATTTATTCAAGGAGATCTAAAAGAAAAGGTGAATTACTGATTGAGGAGGATATTTTTTTCTCAGGTACAGCTCAAAAAGGCCTGGCAGAAGTTGAGACTGGAAAAGAGATTGCCTGATCGTCTTTGTGCCTGGGCAGTGCAGGGAACGTAGCGAATCGGCAACGGATAGAGTTGTTATCCGTTGTCGATTACGTAGAAATGATGGGAATCAGCTCGTTATTCAGGCAGAGATCGTACTGCACCTTTATCTGCTGAAGATGCGAGCAATGCATAAGCCTTCAGGGCGGGTGAGACAACTCTGTCTCTATCTGTAGGCTTAAAGGCGAGAGCGCCTTTTGCTTCCTCTTTAGCTTTTCGTTCAGCGAGGATTTCATCGGCAACAGCTACTCTGATAATCCTGTTCGGGATATCGATTTCGATTGTGTCTCCGTCTTCAACCA
>JBFHIO010000464.1:0-1956 GCA_041596435.1 Desulforhopalus sp.
CCTTGAATATCTCCCCTCTTTCTTTTGAAGACCACTATGCTGCGATGCCTCTTTTCGATCCTTTTTTCTGCTGAAAAATCCGTCGTATCGGTTTTACTGATTCTATGTATTCTTCTGCCAGCGAACTCCGCCAGCAGTGTAACGACCTCTGAGAGTGACGCCAGCGAACAGTACCGAAACGCCAGATTCTACCTTAATCAGCTGCAGTCAGAAACCGAAGGCAGTACAACCCGTGAGCAGTGGCTGCGGGGGGCACGCAACTTTCGCCTGATCTATCTCTCTCATCCCCACTCCGACCTGGCTCCTCGATGCCTCTTCATGCTTGCCCGCGTTCATCGACAAATGTTTGCCATATTCCATAAAAAAGACGATCTCAAAGAGACGATCACATACTACAAGGATGTTATTCGTCTCTTCTCCGCCGGGAATCTCGCTGATGATGCGTGCTATGCTCTTGCAGGCCTTTATCTGGAGGAGAAACATGACGCAAAAACAGCAGGTGATTATTTACGTCGTATCGTTGAGCAGTATCCAAAAGGCGATATGATTCCCCGTGCTGAAGCACGGTTGAAGCAGCTCTCCCTCGACTATGATATCCCCCTGCCGCAGGCGATGATCAGCCCCCAGGGTGACAACAGTCAGCTCAACTCCATGCGTCCTGTGAAATATTGGTCTTCCTCTAATTACACCCGGGTGATCATCAGTGGAACCAACCCTGTAAACTACAAAACCAGAAATCTGCCGGCCACCGCACAGCAGCCGGCCCGTCTGGTCATCGACTTTGCCAACAGCTATATTGAGCCGCGCTACCGCAGGCCTGTACCAATAAAAAATGGCCTTCTCCGCCAGGTGCGCACCGGCCAGTTCACACCGGACACTGTACGGGTAGTGCTCGATATTGACTCCATCGACGACTATGATATTTTCAGCCTGCCTGAGCCATACAGGGTGGTCATTGATGTCCACGGCAAGGCTACTGAACTTCCCCGCCAGGCACCTGCAGAGGATATCAGACTGGTCGCTGATACTGAGGGCCCGGCACAAAATGTGCCGATTATCCACCCGGTCAGCCACAAAATCAGATATGGTGCAGTAAAAAAGGCCAAAACAACAGAAGGATCCCGGTTGACAGGCAGAGAAACTCCCCGGATTCTTCTCACCAATCTTCCCGTTCTTCGTGATAAAAAAAAGAGAAGGTACGAATCTTCCTCCGCAGAACTTCGCAGTGAACCGGTTTTTTCTCTCGCCCAGCAGTTCAGCCTCGGCGTAAAAAAGATTATCCTCGACCCTGGTCACGGTGGCAAAGATCCCGGTGCCATGGGCTTTGGGCTCAAAGAGAAGGATATCGTTCTTAAACTGGCAAAAAAACTGGCACCAATTCTAGAAAAACAGCTTAACTGTGAGGTTGTTCTGACTCGCAGCGACGATACCTTCATACCCCTTGAGGAACGAACTGCGGTGGCAAATACCAACGGTCACACCAACGCCGATCTCTTTGTCTCACTGCACGTCAATGCTCACGAGTCAGCCAGTATAACAGGCATAGAAACCTACTATCTCAACCTTACCAGTGATCCGGAAGCAATGCGGGTAGCTGCAAAAGAGAATGCCACAACCACCCACCAGATGAGTGATCTGCAGGAACTCCTCTCCAATATGATGAAGAACTCGAAGATTTCAGAATCGAAACGTCTTGCTGAAACAGTGCAGCGGGCTATTATCAAGGGAGAAAAGAAGCGCGGAGTAACAATCAAAAACCTTGGTGTCAAACAGGCACCTTTTGTCGTATTGATCGGGGCGAAGATGCCTGCCATCCTTGTTGAGACCGGTTTTATCTCCAACAAAAAAGACTCTGAAAACTTGAAAAGCCCTGCCTACCTTGAGGGCCTCGCACAACAGATTGCCTCTGGCATAAAGTCCTACACACAAAGTATCAAGGCTGCAAAATAGAGAAGA
>JBFHIO010000465.1:0-1949 GCA_041596435.1 Desulforhopalus sp.
CTGTGAAGGATGGGGTTCACTATATCGTCTCAGGTGGTGGTGGCGGGCTGCTCTTCAACCGAAAGCAGCCGTATCAGTTCGTGAAAGTTGAGGTGGCCCCGGAGCAGGCGGTCTGGAAAAATGTGACCGTTCCAGGGCGGCAGGGCAGGTTGCGCGAACAGCTGGAGACGCTGAAGCTGTTTCTGCATTCGTTCTTTTATATGAATCTTTTCAACCTGCTGCTGGTTCTGGGTCTCGTCGGTCTTATCGCGCTTAAGCTGTATGCACTGATTCTCCGTCAAGAACATCTGTATCGGGATTTTAACGTTGATGAAGAGGCGGTCTCACAAAAGCCGCTTCGCGTGGCCATGTTCACCAACAACTATCTCCCGTTTATTGGCGGGGTCTCCCTTTCCATTGATCGGCTGTGCCGGGGACTGGTTCGGCAGGGCTCAGTGGTGAAGGTCTTCGCGCCCGCCTATCCGCAGTCGCCTGCAGTGAAGGACGACGACACTGTCTTCCGATGTCCCTCACTCCTGCATGCCCGATGGGCCTTCTTCCCGATTGTGAATATCTTTTCGCGAAAAATCGAGGTGGCGTTCAAGCAGTTTGGCTGTGATCTTGTGCATGTCCATCATCCCTTCTGGCTTGGTAAAAGAGGACTGCGACTCGCCGGAAAGTCCGACATTCCGGTGATTTTAACCTATCACACCCGGTTGGAGCGCTATACGCATTACTTCCCTTTTCCCGGGACGGTTCTGAAAAACCTTGTTGCCCATTTTCTCATCAAGCATTTTGCCAACCATTGCGACGCTATTATTACGCCGACATTATCCACTGAGGAATACCTGCGAAATCTCGGGGTCAGCGCCCTGATCGAGACCATTCCCACCGGTATTAACCTCGGAGATTATGCGCAATGGTCGCAATCACAGGTTCAGGCTCTGCGCAGTCAATACATTGTTTCCGGGGAACGCCTTTTGCTCTGTGTTTCACGAATGGCGAAAGAGAAGAACCTCGATTTTCTCCTGGCCGGCCTGGCGAAGGTCAGGGCACGGACTCAGACCCCTTTTAAGTGTCTACTGGTGGGAGACGGTCCGGAGAAGGAACGGCTTGAGAAGAAGGTGGTGGCGATGGGGATGCAGGAACAGATTGTATTTGCCGGCAGTGTCTCCCCGCAGGAAGTTGTGCGCTGTTACCTCGCTGCCGATCTTTTTGTTTTTGCTTCAACCTCTGAAACGCAGGGAATGGTGTTGCTTGAGGCCATGGCCGGGGGCTGCCCTGTTGTAGCGGTGCGGGCCAGCGGGGTCTACGACGTGGTCAAGGACGACTATAATGGCTTCAAGGTCGCAGAAAGTACTGATGCCTGGGCGGAGACAGTTGTAACCCTGCTGTCGGATAGTGAAAAGCTTGCGGTACTGTCTGAAAACAGCCGGGTATTTGCCGAGACCTGTTCCATGGAAAGGATGACAGAAAGGGTGTTGAAACTTTATCGACGGGTCATTGTTCTTTACAAATCAAAGAATGGGTGAGAGGGCGTTCTTTTTTAGGAAATAAGTGCTCGCAATATCAGCTTTATGGAAGTGATTGGTTTCCTGAAAATGTATTGATCTGAGAGAAAAAACTCTTGTCCGGCAGGTTTCTGGGGAACTCCTTTTTTGCGGATCTCCTGCAGGATGCGTATTGTCTTTCCTCCCGCCATGTTATTAATCCCTTCAAACGATAGAATATGCAGAATAAACAGGCTCGTTTCGTCTCTGGTTCCATCTGGCGTCATGTCATTGTCATGACTCTCTCCAACTCGGTGGGGCTCATGGCGCTCTTTCTTGTCGATCTTATCGACCTTTACTTTCTGAACCTGCTCGGTGAACAGGAGATGGCGGCGGCGGTGGGGTTTTCGGCGCAGATTCTCTTTTACGTCACGGGGATTTCCATCGGCCTGCTTATCGCCGTGGGGATTGTCGCCTCAA
>JBFHIO010000466.1:0-1941 GCA_041596435.1 Desulforhopalus sp.
CAGATCTATGAGCGTCTCCTTGCAACCAACGCCGGGATCTTCCCCGAGGATGCCCTGAAATCAATCTTTCACGAAATCATTACCACCTGCCGCCTCTCTCAAAAGAGAATAGAAGTCGCATTTCTCGGCCCCGAGAGCACTTTCAGCCATCTGGCCGGAATGGAAAATTTTGGCCATTCTGCAGATTACAAAGCCTGCGAATCTATTGATGAGGTCTTTGCCGAGGTAGAAAAAGGCCGCACCCAGTATGGCATAGTCCCGGTGGAAAATTCAATCGAGGGGGCTGTTTTCTCCACTCTCGACTGCTTTATGAAATATAACGTAAAAATCTGCGGCGAAGTAAACCTCCAGATCAGCTATAATCTCGTCTCCAGATCCGGCAACATTGAGGATATCCAAAGCGTCGCTTCCCACTCTCAATCGCTGGCTGAATGCCGCGGATGGTTGCGCAAACAACTGCCGAATATTCCGACCCTGCCGGTATTTTCTACCGGAGAGGCTGCGCAGATGGCCGCGAACAATCCGAATACAGGTGCCATCGCCTCCTCACTGGCCATCAAGACCTATGAATTGCAGGTTGTCGTTAAAGGGATAGAGGACAGGCCGGGTAACACAACCCGCTTTCTGGTCATCGGCAAGGAGTCTCCGGCACGCAGCGGAGCCGATCGGACATCCCTGCTCCTCGGCCTCATGGACCGTCCCGGAGCCCTCAGTGAAATTCTCACAGTTATCTCAGAGATGAATATCAATCTGGTCAAGATTGAGTCTCGTTCCATTAAAGGGAAGCAATGGAAGTTCCTCTTTGTCCTCGATCTGCTCGGTCATATTGAAGACCCGCTCATAGCCGAAACGGTGAAACGCCTGCATGAGAAATGTTCGTGGTTTGAGTGGCTCGGCTCCTATCCGCAGTTCAACCCGCGGCAGGAAGATTCAGCCACCGATCTTTGACATGCCGCCACTGCAGTGACTCTTCTCTACGACATCCTGGACGGTGTTCAACTGGTGACCTTTTGGTTTGTTGAAGATTGCGTCGCGGATGGCATTGCGCACAACGTCGTCACTGACATCACCGCGAAGCAGAACACGCAGATCCGTTTCAATATCATGCAGCAGACAGGGGCGTAACCGCCCCTCTGATGTAAGACGCAGGCGGGTACACTGATCACAGAAGTGGTGGCTGATCGGGCTGATGAAGCCAAGTGTCCCTTTCCGGCCCCCGGAACTGAAAGTATAGAGTTTCGCCGGGCCGGAACTGCGTTGTTTCTCAGAGGGCTCCAGAGAACCAATGGTACGGATCTTTTCTATGATCTCATCGGAATCACAGAAGCGGCCCTGACTCCAGCTCCCGGCATCCCCGGCAGGCATAAATTCAATAAAGCGAATCTGGAAAGAATGCTCAAGGGAAAGGCGGGCGAAATCGAGAAACTCATCATCGTTTATCCCTTTCATGGCCACAGCGTTCAGCTTGACCTTGAAACCGAGCCGTTCCACTGTGAGGAGTGATTCCCACACCTTGTCAAAATAGTCCCGCCCGGAGATCTGCTTGAATTTTTCCCGATGCATTGTATCAAGGGAAACATTTACCTGATGAACCCCGGAAGCCAGCAGATCTTCGGCATACTCACCCAGCAAAACACCCTTGGTAGTCACAAAAACCTGATTAAGACCATCTATTTTCGACAGCTCTTTAATAAAGTCGAGAATTCCACGCCGCACCAGAGGCTCCCCCCCGGTAAGGCGGAGTTTATTCATTCCCATTCCTACGGCAATACGTACCACGCGCAACAGCTCTTCATAGGTGAGGAGTTCATCATGGTGCAGGAAGTTCCCGTGTTTTATTGGTTTTCCAGCACCATCGTGCTCCGGCATGCAGTACATACAGCGCAAGTTGCAATGATCTGTAACAGAGAGACGCAGGTAGGAGATTGTTCGGGAAAACTG
>JBFHIO010000467.1:0-1923 GCA_041596435.1 Desulforhopalus sp.
AGTTCTCTATGCCATCCCGGTCGGAATGTTTATCTACAAGGGCCTTACTCTCAAAAATACCTACCAGACTCTTGTTGAAACTGCGATTACAACAGGTGTCATCATGGTAATGCTCTACTGCGTTTCCATGCTCAGTCGTCTCTACCTGCTGGAAGACCTGCCGGGCGTATTACTTACTCTCTTCCAGGGGATTTCCGACAACCCTCTCGTCATCATGCTGATGATCAATATTTTTCTGGTCGTCATGGGAATGCTGATGGACGATATCAGCGTCGTAGTGCTCACCACTCCGATTCTTCTCCCTATTGTAATGCAGATAGGCTACGACCCGATCCATTACGCCGCCATTGTCGGTGTAAATACGGGTCTGGGATGCATCACTCCTCCGGCCGCACCAGTGCTTTACCTCTCGGGTCGCCTCAGCGGCACCCCCATTGACGAGATGATGGGTCCCTGCCTCTGGTTTATCGGACTTTGCTGGATTCCAGTGCTTGCCATAACAGTGTTAGTCCCAAAAGTAGCTCTTCTGCTTCCTCATTTTATTCTGGGAGCCGCGTGGTAATAAGGAGACAATTATGAAATTTTACGAAACAATCTTCGCTATATTCTGCTTTGCCTTCTTTCTTGTCGCCCTTACGACCCAGACCCCCTTTGCCTACCTGGCAGCGGCAATCTTTGCAGCCCTCTCCCGCACTGCAAAGAGAAAATGCTGGTGGGATAAAGCTGAGGAGTAAGAGACAGTGCCGGGCAATAAAAACGAAAGGTGGGGGGAACAGGTCCTGGGAGATCTGTTCCCCCCACCTTTCGTCAGCCCGGGCTTGCCGTCTCCCCGGCAGGTTCCTGCAGAATAAGCATGAACGACAACAGGCTTTTCACTGCCGTCCTCACGCAAACAAAAACGCAGCTCGGAGTAAAGGAGATGTGAAGAAAGCCAGAGGACCTCATTGCCTGCGTTCGATTATTGACGAGGCAGGAAACAATAATTACCACGTAAACTATGACAAAATTTCTTTCCCATTCCACCAGAAGCCCTGAGAACACAAACAATACATACGATATCGCAGAGTCCTTTCCTGTGCTGATGATGACCTGCGTAAAACACCTGCGGGAAAGCCTGAATGCACATTTTACAGAAGCCGGACAAAATGTTACCACGGAGCAATGGCTGATTCTCACATTCCTTGCACATCAGGATGGAGTTTCCCAGCAGCACCTGGCCAATCGCTACGACAGAAGCAAGGTGTCGACCATGGCCCTGCTGAAGAAGCTGGAAAAGAACGGTCTGATCATCAGAAGGCCTGATCCCGTTGACGGGAGAAGCAATCTCGTCTATCTGACCAGTGAGGGACGAACCTTGCAACATTCGCTCATCCCCCTGGCAAAGGAAAATATAACCTGGATGAGTAAGAATGTGTCTCCTGAGGATATCGAGCAATTGAAATCAATCTTGAGGAAAATTACTAAAAATCTTAAAAGCTGATTTTTTTTAATATATTAGTTAGGATACTTACTATATCTCAACCCCTGAAGTAATTTTACAGAGAAACAAAAAGTAAAATCATGACAAAAACATCAAACTGTAAAATGCTGGTATTGCTCTCGCTGCTGGCGGCATTTCCACCGCTCTCAACAGATATGTACCTCCCTGCCCTGCCCCTGCTGAGCAAAACCTGGCAGCAGCCCATGTCTGTTATCAATCTGACTCTCGTTGGTTTTTTCACAAGCTACTGCATTTTCATCCTGATCTACGGCCCGCTTTCCGACAAGTTCGGCAGACGATATCCACTTCTGGCAGGAATTGGGCTGTATACAGCCGCCAGCCTCCTGTGTGCAGGAGCAGAAAATATTGTGAGTCTGATTATATTCAGGGTACTCCAGGCTGCCGGTGCTGCATCGGCATCTGCGCTCTCCATGGCCATAACC
>JBFHIO010000468.1:0-1919 GCA_041596435.1 Desulforhopalus sp.
AAACACCGCAGCAGTCGGAGTGACGGCGGAATTCCGCAAGGTTCCGGTACACACGGCCTGTGCAGAGCTGCCCACCGACGGACGCAGTTTTGACCTTATCCTGATCGACCCGCCCCGGGAGGGTGCGCCGGCTCTTGCCCCCGTCCTCGCCACACTGGCCCCGCGACTGGTCTATATTTCCTGCGACCCGGCAACTCTCATGCGCGATCTCGCCGCCCTGCGCAGCCACGGTTTTCACATCACCGCCATGCAGCCGGTGGACATGTTTCCCCAAACCCACCATCTTGAGGTCGTCACCATCCTCTCCCGTAACTAAAGGGTGCCCCAAAGGGGTTCGGAGCGAATCTTCTGCCACTCTCCTTTCTTGCAATTCGCAGACAAAAACCGTAGGTTGAAATGAACTGCGGGAGCCCGAAAGGGCTGAGAGGGGCAGCTTCCCGACCGCCACACCTGAACCGGATAATGCCGGCGGAGGGAAGTTCTCCCCGCCCTGTCCGCAAACACTGCTACAGGAGCATCCATGAAATTCACACGTCCCGTTCTTGCTGTTTTTACCGTTGCCATGTTCTGCCTTGGCAGTACAGCCTCCTTCGCCACTGAAACCCTCACCGTAATGACCCACGACAGCTTCAGCGTCAGCGCGGATGTCATGGCGCAGTTTGAGAAGGCCAACGATGTTAAAGTGCGTTTTTTGAAAAACTCCGATGCCGGTGCCACCCTTGTGCAGGCAATTCTCTCTAAAGAAAATCCCCTGGCCGACGTCCTCTTCGGCGTAGACAATACCTCTCTCTCCCGTGCCCTTAAGGCCGATATTTTTCTCCCGTGGGAATCTCCCATGCTCAGTCAGATTATGCCCATCCTTGATCTCGACAAAGAGCACCGTCTCCTGCCGGTGGACTACGGTGATGTCTGCCTCAATTATGACAAGAAATGGTTTCTCGAACACAAAATTGCTCCTCCGACGGGCCTTGACTCACTGATTGATCCGGCATATCGCAGCCTCACCGTAGTAGAAAATCCCGCCACCTCCAGCCCCGGCCTCGCCTTTTTGCTCACCACCGTTGCCCACTACGGCGACAGTGAAGAAGGGTACCTTGATTACTGGAAAAAACTCAAAGACAACGACCTCTATATCGCCGACGGCTGGAGCGACGCCTACTATGGCCAGTTCACTGCCGGTTCAAAAAAGGGTGATCGACCCATCGTCGTCAGCTACGCCTCCAGCCCGGCGGCTGCAGTGTGGTTCTCCAGCGATAAAACCGCTCCTGCCCGTACCGCCGCAGTCACAGAGAATCAGTCTGCTTTCCGCCAGATTGAGTTTATCGGTATCCTTAAAGGAACGAAAAAAGTGGCCCTCGCACAAAAATTCGTCGATTTTATTCTCAGCCCTCCCTTCCAGAAAGATATTCCACTGCAAATGTTCGTCTTCCCGGCCAACACGACAGTGAAACTGCCGGAAGTTTTCGTGAAAAACACCACCGTTGCCAAAACACCGGTTGAGATAAGTGCAAAGGCAATTGATGAGAACCGCGCACGCTGGGTTGAAGCCTGGACCAACGAAATCCTGCGCCACTAAAGCCCTGCACACCCACCATGCCCTCAATTCTTAATCATATTGAAACCCACGGCGACCACTTCCTGATCATGGACGGTCGCCTGCCGGTAATTTCCGGTGGTCTGGTGCGCGATGAGCTGCGCCTTTACAATCTCAACATTGAGACAATGCAACAACTCCTCACCGACCTGCCGGATGCCGTGAAAGACGCCCTGCGCGGGGTGACAATGAAAACGCAGACAGCCCGTCTCTCCGGCGGGCAGAAGATCATTCTCGCCACCCTCTTCGCCCTCGCCTCTCCCGCTCCGCGAATACTTTTTATCAACTTTTTCCGGCCCCTTTTTCCCGCTACCCGGCAGGTGGT
>JBFHIO010000469.1:0-1908 GCA_041596435.1 Desulforhopalus sp.
CAAAAGACATGTCTTGTTGTGTACCACCGTCCTGTTTGAGTTGATTGAGGTGGTTTTTGAACAGAACGAGTGAAAGGGCGACGGCGTATTTATCATCTATTGCCCCTCGACCATAGAGGCTGCCATTCAATTCCTTAGGTGAGAACTGACTGGTATCTTCAACTTCGACAACATCAAAATGACTCATGAGCAGTACAGGTGTGGTCTCGTGCGTTGGCAATACAGTTATTGATGGTACATTCTCAATGTTGTAGCGCTCAAAGGTAATGTCATTTCTGGATAACCACTGGCTGATAAAGTCGGCGCACTGATGAATATGCGACTGACGGGAGTGAGTCGATGGGATACGGATAAGGTCTTTTGTCAGTTCAAGAGTTTCATGTTGAATATGTAGAGCAGGCACAATGAGTTCTCACTAAAAAAAGTTAGCATCCAGATATCTGGCGGGGTAGATAAAGAGGAGAAATACTTACCCGAAAAGGTACAAAATCTAAACTGAAAAAATGTTCGAGCAGTCCGGTAAATGGAGTAAGCCGTCTCTTATCGCATCAGGAGTTCGCAGGCTGGAGAAGGCAGAGTAATTGAACGTGTTGTTTCCTCTTACGCATTTCCATTTTTTATAAAATACTGCGAAGGCAACTTTTCCTGCACGGGTAGTGGCTAATCGCGTCGTTCCTGTTGACGTGTCCGTTCCGGGTTTATTACTTCAAACACTTGCAATCTGTGACTCTGTTGTATATCGAATACCATCCACCTGGCAAAGGATAATCGACTTTAGGGGGTACGCAAGGGCAGTGCAGTATGTATATACACCTGTAAAGTGATATAGAAATGTTCTGTGGAATACATCTTGTAACATTCGTCGATTCTGTTCCTCTTAACATGTCGTGACGTTGTTTCCACGGAACCCCTGATTCCACCTCCATCAGAGAAGAATAGAAGATCGGTCTTTTGGGTCGGATCCTGTTTCTTCACCAAGTGTGCCGAACAGTTGCCTGGTTGTGTGATCAAGACTCTCGGTTGTCTCGGCAGGAATGATGATTTGCTGTCTTGCCTGACTTTTCCGTGCATTGAAAGGCAGTGTGGCAAAGGGGTAGCATTAAACTGGCAGGTATCTTGGAAGAAAAAATGAAAAATCAGTTGTTTTGCAAGGTGGATATGTTCTTGTCATGCTAAAGTGTATGCAGCAACTCTGCATAATGTTGATGTTATCACAGAAAATATGAATCGATCTAAATTCGGGTTCAAGTGAAAAGACATTTTTCAGCACGTTTCATTAATGACAAAATTGTGATAGCAAAAAAGAAAACGTTTCTCTCATTGTTGTGTGATAGAGCTGAAGGAGAAGAGTAATGCGAAGGCTGTTTCGTTGGACAATTGTGCTTTCTGTTATTGCCGGCATAGCCTTTTTAGTCTGGCAGAAGACCCGGCCCAAACCCATAGATGTTGTCATTCAGCCTGTAGTTCGGGGACTGGTGGAAAAGACGGTGGCTAATACACGGGCCGGTACTGTCAACGCCTGTCGCAGAGCCAAGCTTTCACCAAGTATAGGTGGGCAGATTGCGGAATTGCCTATCCGGGAAGGTGATGAGGTGAAAGCAGGTGATCTGCTGCTTGAAATCTGGAATGAGGATCTTAAAGCCCAGCTTGAACTTGCCGAGCGGGAGGTCGCTGTAGCGGAGGCGGAAGCGAACGCAACTTGTCTTTCTGCTGAGGAAGCTGACAGGCAGGCCAAAAGGACAGAGCTTCTGTTTCGCAGTAAAGTAGGTTCTGAGGAGCAGACCGATCAGGCTGTTACCAAGGCGAGGTCACTTCAGGCTCAGTGCCAGGCGTCCCGCGCGTCTGTTGAAATGGGGACTGCCCGGATTTATGTGGCCAGGGCTAATCTTTCACGGACACGCCTTATAG
>JBFHIO010000470.1:0-1905 GCA_041596435.1 Desulforhopalus sp.
CAGGAATTACACCGCAGGTTACCGTATGTTCCCCCCCCAGAATTACCGGAATTTTCCCAAGACTCAGGGTACGGTCTGTAACAGTGGTGATGTTGTTTAAAATCTCTTCACATGAGCCTGCGCAATCAATAGCAGGGCTTGTGTAAATGCCGTGTTCAGCAGGAATATTGCGCCCGGTAAACAGCTCAAGCTGAGAGGAGGCGTCGAGTATGGCTGCCGGCCCGTCTGCAGTTCCGGTACCGTAAGAAACAGATTCTTCAAAAGGTACCGGGATTACATGAAATAATCCGTTTTCCGGTGCGGAAGGAACAACGTCATCACCATGGAAGGTGACGAGGGGTGAATGTATTTCATTCATGCGATTCTACTCCTGAAATCATCATAACCAAAAGCGCGCACCAGTTTCGGCCTGGCATCGGCGACCTTGCATGTGTAAATTGACGGGAGCTCAACACCATTAAAGGTGGTGTTTTTGACAAATGAGTAGAGTGCCATGTCCGTGAGTACCAAACGCTGACCAGGAATCAGTGGTTTGGAAAATGCGTAGTCACCGACAATATCGCCAGCAAGACAGGATATTCCACCAAGCCTGTATGTATACTCTCGTTCACCGTCTTTCCCGCTGTCGACAATATGCGGACGATATGGCATCGCCAGAACATCGGGCATATGTGTTTCTGCTGATGAGTCGAGAATTGCGATATCCATACCGTTATACATGGTATCCACAACAGATGTTACAAACACTCCTGCGTTTAACACGACCGCTTCACCCGGTTCGAGATATACAGGGATATTATTATAGCGCTTTCGAAAGGCGGAGAGCGTTTCACAGAGCAGATCAACATCGTAATCTTCGCGGGTGATATGATGACCTCCGCCAAAATTAATCCACTGCATCTGACCGATAAATTTTCCGAATCGTTTCTCGAACTCAGCCAGTACCCTTACGAAAACATCGGCATTCTGTTCGCAAAGAGCATGGAAGTGCAAACCTGATATATCCGAGAGGTCAACACCTTCAAGGTCTTCTGGGTTCAGACCAAAGCGCGATCCGGGTAGACAGGGGTTGTAGATATCGACATCAACTTCCGCGTGACCGGGGTTCACTCTCAGCCCGATCTCAATATTTTTCCCTGAAGATTTTACGGCTGCCTTGTGGGTACTAAACTGGTTAATGGAATTAAACAGAATATGATCAGAAAAGCGGATAACCCGTTCTATCTGTTTTTCGGTGTAGGCCGGGGCGTAGGTATGTACTTCCCGATCAAACTCTTCACGGCCAAGTTGTGCCTCAATCGGTCCGCTGGCACAGACCCCGTGCAGGTATTCACCTATGAGAGGGAAAAGTGCAGGCAAAGCAAATGCTTTCAATGCCAGCAGAATCTTGGCACCGGTTCGCTGCTGTACCTGATCGAGCAGCTCGCAGTTGCGTCGAACAGCATCTTCACTGATCAGGTAGCAGGGAGTTTCCACCTGGCTGATAATCTCAAGTGGAAAATCAGCCAGGGTTTTCTTGTCTATGGTATTCATGGGGATGATAAGTGAAATAAACTATTCTGGAAGTTGTCCTTCAAAATCAACCACCTGCCACGGCAGTCCGTTCTGGTTTAGTTCTTCCATGAACATATCCGGATCGAGCTGCTCGACATTGAATTTTTTCAGACTGCTCATCAGCAGGCCTAGGGTCATCTCCACGCCTTCGCGAATGGACGCGACCAACTCGCCAGCGTCCTCGCTGCCGGCAGTACTCTCCACCGCCTTTTCCAGGCTGTCCACCACCGGCAGCAGCTCCTTCACGAACTTCTCAAGGGCGTACTTGTGCGCCTTCTCGACGTCAATTTCGGCACGTCGGCGGACATTCTGCATTTCCGCCTGGGAGCGCAGCATCTGGTCCTGGAATTC
>JBFHIO010000471.1:0-1904 GCA_041596435.1 Desulforhopalus sp.
ATTGGAGGGGAAGGGGCAGTACTCTTTTACAAGAAAGGCTTTTGGGTGTATTCCCGCAGACTCCATGTCCTCATCATTGATGCCGTAGTTGCCGATCAACGGATAGGTCATTGTGACCAGCTGGCCCGTGTAGGAGGGATCAGTGAGCACCTCCTGGTAGCCGGAGAGAGAGGTGTTAAAGACAATTTCACCGAGGGCTTCCCCCGCTCCAGTGAAAGAGGTTCCCTCAAAAATTGTGCCATCTTCAAGGGCAATAATTGCTTTCATAGACAAATCCTCGCAGTGGACATCCGATGATGTCCGGGTGGTGGGAAAGTTGGAAGTTATGCTTTGAGGATAAAACTTCTCATTAGTACCGGAAAAACAGTCTTTCGTCAATAAACAAGGGGAGGGTAAATATCCAGGCCGAAGGAGTCCTTTCATCGGAGCAGTGGAAAAAATCCTTGCGTAAAGTTAAAGAAAAGCTGTAATAATTAATATTTATTTTAATAATAAATGCTTTTCTGCCCTCAACATTGGTAATACCATTATTCAACGGTCGCGACGTTCTGTTGCGGTTCGTTCCCACTAACAAGACGAAGCCTGAAGGAGGAACCTTGAAAACACGAATCCTTATAGCCAACCGCGGGGAGATTGCTCTGCGGGTTATCCGGGCAGTACAGGAGCTCGGGTTTGAGGCCGTTGCGGTCTATGAAACCCCTGATGAGATGTCGCGTCATATCCTTACCGCAGATGATGCCATCTGGATCGGTGACGGGCCGCGTTGCGACTATCTTAATATCGAAAAAATGGTGACCGCCGCCAAAAAAGCGAAGGCTGTCGCCATTCATCCCGGTTATGGTTTTTTGGCGGAAAATCCGCTTTTTGCGAAGGTTTGCGAAGAGCAGGGGATCATCTTTATCGGTCCGCATTCAAAGACCGTTGCTGATCTCGGAAACAAGGTTGTTGCCCGACAGATCATGGCCGAGGCTGGTATTCCCATGGTTCCGGGGACTGGAAATCTCTCTCAGGGACGTAAAGGAATTGACGAGGCGCTTGCTTTCGCAGCGGAACACGGCTATCCCATCATGCTTAAAGCAACGTCTGGCGGGGGCGGGCGTGGAATTCGCCGGATTGACAGCGATGAGGAGATGCAGGCGCAGCTGCCCATGGCCCGTTCCGAGGCGCTGGCCGCGTTTAATGACGACTCTGTTTATCTGGAGAAGCTGGTTCTTAATCCCCGCCATGTGGAGGTACAGATCCTTGCCGATAATTTTGGTAAGACCCTTCACCTCGGCACCCGCGACTGCTCCATTCAGCGACGCAACCAGAAGCTGATTGAGATGGCACCGTCACATATACAAAACAAAAAACTGCTTGATACAATCTGTGATACGGCAGTGAAAGCAGCAAAGGCAGCCAGCTATCTCAATGCGGGGACAGTTGAGTTCCTGATTGATGAGCACGACAACTTTTACTTTCTCGAAATTAACACGAGAATTCAAGTAGAACATACTGTCACGGAGATGATAACCGGCATTGACATTGTACGTAATCAGATCAATATTGCCCTCGGACAACCGCTGCCCTTTGAACAGAAGGATGTACAGACACGCGGTTACGCTATTGAGGTTCGTATCAATGCCGAGGATCCCAAAAATGACTTCATGCCTGAAGGGGGCAAGAAGGTAACGGTTTATCGTTCCACCGGTGGTTTCGGGGTGCGTCTCGACGGTATGGCCTATCAGGGGTATACCGTACCGGATGAGTATGATTCGCTGCTGGTAAAACTTACCGTGCACGGCTACACCTGGGAGGAGACGGTGGGACGGCTGGCGCGCTGTCTTAACAACTTTGCGATTCGTGGACCGAAGACGACCATACCCTTCTACAAAAATATCGTTGTAGAGAAGGATTTCATCAGC
>JBFHIO010000472.1:0-1901 GCA_041596435.1 Desulforhopalus sp.
CTGGCCGAAGTTGTTCGGCATGGGGCAAAAAGCGTCTGCCTCGTCATCGAAATTGTCGGCGCAGACGATATTACAGGAGCAGCAAAACTGCTGTAAAACAATATCTTACAAGGAAATTAAATGACGTATGCAACTCAGATGGAAGCCGCTCGCAAGGGCATGATTACCCCGCAGATGAAAGATGTACTCGCCGATGAACCGATCAGTGAAGAACGGCTGCTTGCCGGACTCGCCAGCGGAACCATCGCTCTGCCCGCAAACAAAAACCACACAAATCTGCACGGGGCGGCAGTTGGCGCCGGACTGCGCACCAAGGTCAATGTTAATCTTGGTGTCTCGGAAGACTGCTGCAACGTTGAAAATGAACTGGACAAGGTACGTAAAGCGCTGGAATGGAAAGGAGATGCCATCATGGACCTCTCCACCTATGGCGCAACTCAGAAATTTCGCCGCCGCACGGTCGAGATCAGCCCGGCAATGATCGGCACAGTCCCGATGTATGACGCTGTCGCCCGTTACGGCAAGAACATAGAGGCCCTCACCATTGATGATATCTTTGAGGTGGTGGAGACCCACGCGAAGGACGGGGTCGATTTCCTCACCATCCACGCCGGACTGAATACAGCCGCTGTTGAGTGTGTGAAGAGAAACAAACGGCTCACCAACGTGGTCAGCCGGGGCGGCTCGCTGCTCCTCTATTGGATGGAGAAAAACAATGCCGAAAATCCCTTTTACGAGCATTTCGACCGCCTGCTTGAAATCTGCCGCCGCTACGATGTCACCCTGAGCCTCGGCGATGGCCTGCGTCCCGGTTCACTCCACGATGCCACTGATGCCCCGCAGATTCAGGAGCTTATCACTCTCGGTGAGCTGACCAAAGAGTGCTGGAAACAGGATGTGCAGGTGATCATCGAAGGCCCCGGCCATATGCCGCTGAACGAGGTTGTCGCCAACGTACAGCTTGAGAAAAAACTCTGCCACGGCGCACCTTTCTATGTTCTCGGGCCGCTGGTAACCGATGTTGCTCCAGGATACGACCACATTACCTCTGCCATCGGTGGCGCACTGGCCGCGAGTTACGGTGTCGATTTTCTCTGCTATGTCACCCCTGCCGAACATCTCCGCCTGCCGGATATGGACGATATGAAAGAAGGCATCATCGCGACAAGAATTGCAGCCCATGCCGCAGACATTGCCAAAGGTCTGCCCGGTGCGATCGACTGGGACAACGCCATGAGTGACGCACGGAATAAGCTTGACTGGGAAAAGATGATGGAACTGGCCATGGATGGCGAGAAGGCCCGCAGATATCGCGAAAGTTCGAAGCCGATTGACAAGGAAGTCTGCACCATGTGCGGGGATCTTTGCGCGGTGAAGCGCAGTCGCGCGATACTGGAGAAATAACAAGAGAGTAATGGATGGGTGCTTTTGAATAAGGGGAATTATGTTCTCCTTGCTCTCCTCATTTGGGGCACCCATTCTTTTTTTATTCCATTTCCAGAATTAATGGTACTAACAATGCTGTGGATAAACTTGAGCCCGGGGGAAAAGCCTGTCTATCGACTTGACGTCACTCTTTAAATGGTGAATACTTCAATTATTCTGCGTACCATACCTGGTGGGATGGGAATACCCGAAAGCAGTAATTCCGAAGAAAAGCAATACAACCCCGCCCTCAATTTACCCCCATTATACCTCTATGATTTTTATCTCTTTTCTCGGAACCGGAAAATATCTCACCTGCAATTATGTTTACAATGAGCAGCATTGTGATGGAGTGACATATATCCAGACTGCGGCCCGCACCCTGCTTGCCCCTGAAGCAAAATCTTTTATCTTTGTTACCACCGGGGCAAGAGAAAAACACCTCGCAAAATTGCAGAAGGAAGCTCAGGAATTCA
>JBFHIO010000473.1:0-1897 GCA_041596435.1 Desulforhopalus sp.
CTTTGGAACTCATCACGTATGCAGCCGAAGCCGGTTATGATTATGTCGGACTGCGGTTAACTACAGTTACGCCGGATGAACAACCCTATCCTCTGCTTACTGATCGCCAACTCCTGAAAGAGACAAAACTTCTACTCGCAGAAACCGGACTTGGGGTTTTAGACGTGGAATTGGCCCGTTTAGATCCGCAAACGGAACCGGAAGAGTATCTTCCATTCCTGGAAACCGGGGCTGAACTTGGTGCACGAGCAATAATTGCCCAACTTCCAGACGCTGACCGCCACAGAGCAACCGACAAATTCGCCAGACTCTGCGACCTGGCCATCAATTTTAACCTCTCTGTTAATCTTGAGTTCCCCTCGTGGACTGAGACACCCGATCTGCAATCTGCAATAGATGTTTTAAAAGCTGCGGACAAACCAAACGCTGGCATGCTGATTGATACGCTGCATTTCGATAGATCAAACTCCAGTCTTGATGAACTGAAAGGACTCCCCAAAAACTGGTTCAACTTTCTCCACCTTTGCGACGCCCCGAAAGAGCACCCGACGACAATTGCAGGTGTTATTCACACAGCACGAGAAGGGCGCCTCTTCCCAGGTGAAGGCGGATTGAACATCAGGGAGGTTATTGATTGTGTTCCTCAGGTGCCGTACTCACTGGAAATTCCAAACGACAAGCTCAGAAGAGAACTTGGAACTCAAGAGTTCATACGCAGAGCACTTGAAACAACAAAGAAATATATCAACTCAGCTAGTTAGCATACAGGGTGAACACTACTATGGTCTTTTGCTTCAAGCAAAATGCAGGCCAGGAGAGGTTCCTTCACCTCCTATGCGTGCAGCATAAAAAATTCCGCGGCTAAAAAATATTCTTAGACGAAGATACAGGAGGCCCACCATGGCACGAGAAATAACTGCAGAAGAAAAACAGTACGCACAGGAATTACTTAACCGGGCGCGCATTGCTCAACAACAGATTGCTGATCTGGATCAGAAAGCAATAGACAGGGCAATACAAGCTGTGGGATGGGCTACTGCCAATGAGGTCACATTTACCCGGCTGGCACGCATGGGTGTGGAAGAAAGTGGTCTCGGCGATTGGGATGGGAGACCGAACAAAAGATTTAAGATTAAAGGCGTTCTTCGTGACGCTCTACGTCAGAAAAGCGTAGGCATTGTTGAAGAAATACCCGAAAAAGGACTGGTAAAATATGCAAAGCCTGTTGGTGTTGTCGCAGCACTCGTCCCCACCACAAACCCGGCACTTACCCCTCCCGGAATGGGCATTTATGCACTTAAAGCAAAAAATGCCGTCGTTTTCTCCCCTCACCCACGCGCCAGACAGACAACGATCGAAACAGTCAAAGTCATGCGTGAGGCACTCAAAAGAATAGGGTTGCCAGAAGATCTCTATGTCTGTGCAGAAAAGCCATCCATCCCTCTTGCTCAGGAACTCATGTCAATCTGCGACCTGACAATCGCAACTGGCGGACCGGCAATGGCTAAATCAGCACATTGTTCTGGAAAACCTGCTTACGCCGCAGGTCAGGGCAATTCCACCATGGTCATTGATGAAACAGCCAATGTCGAGGAAGCAGCGCATTTCTGCATGCTCAGCAAGATGTCAGATTTCGGCTCCGGTTGCTCGGCTGACGGTAACCTTATTGTCGACGAAACGATTTATGACGAATTCCTTAACCGACTGCAGATAGAAGGTGGCTACCTTGTCTCAGACACCGAAAAAGAACTGCTTGCAAAAGTTTTGTGGAAAGACGGTCACCGCACCATCGACACCATTGCCTGCCCTGCAAAAGTCATCGCTGAAAAAGCTGGGTTTTCTCTGCCTGAAGGTACAAAATTCCTGATAGTCAAAGAAGATAAAATAGGTAAAGAAC
>JBFHIO010000474.1:0-1896 GCA_041596435.1 Desulforhopalus sp.
ACAAAGATTGTATAAAGTCACTGATGTCGGACAGCACCTGGAAGGCGCAATCCGAGGGTGATCCGAGAGCCAGAAAACCTGATTGCTGTCTTCTTTTGTGTGCAAAGGGTGAGAATCCCATGGACGCATACTGCCTTTTTAATCAGAACTGTTCTCTGCCGTTTTCCCTGAAGAACTCCCGCCAAGGGGGGCTCTCCCGGTCGTGTTTTCCCGGGGGGATACCTCGTTGTATCTCTTTTTTTACAGACAGCATGGGATGGATCTTTCTCCAGTGTTGAAAAATATCTGCGGTGTACAGATATTTTCTCCTGAAGATACAGCTTCGTTTTTCAAACCGCTCCTCCCCGCAACAAGGAGAATGCAATGAGTGGGCGTTGAGATGAAGCAGACTCTCGCTGATATTGACCAGAGGAGCAACCTCTTTATATCCAGGCTGGCTTTTTCCGAATTCCGGCAGCGATCTGCCTGCCATCCGCGTAAAGGATATTTATACCAGACAGGATCCTGGGGCTTACCATTAACGAGATTACTTCACAGATGTTCCTTCTCCTGCGCTGACTATGCAGAACATCGCAGGAAGCAGAATATCAAGTGGGGACACGAAATGGTGAATGAACATCTGCACACGCACTTTATCAAACATCCTGCAGTGTAAAAGGTTTTGCCAGAGATTGAGATGAGGGGCGCGACAGAAAAGCTTCCCGCCGCAGCAGCGGTACAGGAGTGACTGAACGTGTATGGCGTTGCTCAAAAGTGAAATAAAAGTTGAAGAGCTGGCGTAAAGAAGAAAAAGAGTCGGACCAGAGTGTGCGCAGGCAACATTCTGGCCCGACATCGGACTGTCAAATCATAAATTTTTTCAAATCGTACGGGGTTAAAACCTCGTATCCCTTTTCTGTTACCACAAGGGTTTGTTCAAACTGCGCCGAAAGACTCCCGTCTTTCGTCACTGCCGTCCAGTCATCGCTCAGTATATAGAGATGGCGGGCGCCGAGGTTGATCATGGGCTCAATGGTGAAGACCATTCCCGCTACCAGGGCTAACCCCTGTCCGCGGTGCCCGACATGAGAAACCTGCGGTGCCTCATGGAAATCAATTCCCACTCCGTGACCTACAAATTCCCGGACTACAGAACAGCCTTCACCCTCTGCATAGTGCTGGATGGCGTAGCCGATATCCCCCAGCGTCGCCCCCGGCTGAACGACCTCAAGGGCCCTCAGCAGAGAGCCCGCAGCCACGCTGACAATCTTGCGGGCATCATCGGAAGGTTCGCCTACAAAGAAGGTTTTGTTGGCATCCGCATAATATCCATCGAGAATCGGAGTGATGTCAACATTAACAATATCTCCGTCCAGGAGTTTGCGTCCACTCGGAATACCATGGCAGATTACCTCATTAATGGAGGTACAGACGCTTTTGGGAAAACCGTGGTAATTGAGCGGTGCGGGGATACCACCGCCAGCCACCGTTGTTTCATGCACATAAGTGTTTATCTCATCTGTCGTCACGCCAGGAGCAATCATTGCCTCCACTCCGTTCATGATCTTAGTGAGCAATTCACCGCTTTTCTTAATTCCCGCCACCTGTTCCGGCGTTTTCAATACTATGTTGTAACGCTTGCGATACTCTTCCCCGATAGAAATCGGCTTCGGATTTTTCAAACAGCAATTCTTATACTTTTTCCCCGAACCACAGGGACAGGGATCATTTCGGCCGATTTTGTGTGAATTCATTTCCATATCCTGTTTAAACGACAATGCGCGCTGCTTTGCGCCCCTTATTTATACCAGCCTGAGTATTTCAGATAACTCTCCGCGATCCGTTCTACTTCGCCCTTGAGCAGATCAGGCCCGATATCCTTGATTTTTTTTGCCGGCATTCCGACATATATTGTTC
>JBFHIO010000475.1:0-1895 GCA_041596435.1 Desulforhopalus sp.
CCTCTTGAATGGTGGTTGAAAACCGATTCCATTAAGCCTCTACTCTGCAAGATGCCTGTGCGTCCAGACAGATTTATTGTTACCCTTGACCGGAATACAATAAAGGATGCCGGGCAGTTAAAAAAGTTTCTTGGAAAACAAAGCAGAAACGTTACCTGGTCGCTTCCTCCTGTTATGCTTGATCGTGAGCTTAGCAGGATGAAAAAAAATATCACCATTCTAATCAGGACTGGTTTTCGCTGCTTTCAGTTGTCTCATATAAGCCAGGTAGATTTGTTTGAGGGGGAAAAGGTCTTTCTTTCTGCCGATTATCCAATGAATCTGGTTAATAATCAGTCACTTCTTCTTGCTGCAGAAGCAGGATTTGAGTCGGCACAGCTTGCAATAGAGGCTGATAAAGAAACTCTCGAAAAGGCAATCCAGGGTTATAAGCAGACTGGTGTTCCTGCAATTAAGCGGGTTGGAGGCAGGAGAGGGATGCGCTTAGGTCTGACGGTTTATGGTACGCCTCCACTTTTTACCTCGCGTGTTGCTGCGGACTTTATGCCGTTTGGAAAGCCTGTGGTAAGTCCTAAAAATGAAAATTTTGTTATTCGCAAGCGGGACGGGTTTACTCAGACTCACCCTGTTCGTCCGTTTTCACTGTTGCCACACTTGCATGAACTTAAATGGCTTGGGCTGGATTTTGCAGTTGTAGATCTTACTGGCGGACATTCCGGCAAAAAAGATATGCAGGAATTGGCAGACAGACTGGCTGGAATAATGCGCTTAGGTAAACTTTCTACCTTTAATTATTTCGGTAAGCTTGAGTAGTGTTTATGTTGGTAGAGCGGTCAGGAGAACCTGACTGCTCTATTGTGTGTTTAATTTGTTTTTTTCTCTTTTCTTTCATCCAGCTTTTGCATGCCTTCCATGAGTAATTTCATAAAGAAGCCGATCTCGGGTACTTCGAAATCTTCTGGGGGGATACCGGGGGTGAAACGAAATCTGCCGGTATTTTCTTTTAAGATCTGATAGAAGGCCACATCTCCGACATATTTACCATATTTGGCTTTGATTAAAGCACCTTGTCTAAATGAGAAACGTGCAGTTCCGCCATTAAGTTCAGTAATAGTGAGGATGCCGGTTTTGTTATTGACATTGAGTGTTTGAAATAAGGCTTCAGGCGGTATTTCTGAGAGGTTACCAATTATTCCTGATGAAAGGTCTCTTGCGCGAATTGTGTTGGATGCCTTAAGGCGCTCGGCCATTAAGCGCGAGAAAAAGAGTTGAATTGAAGGGTAGCGGTCAAGAATTTTTTTGAAATTGCGCTGGCCAATATGAAGAATTGATGTTGGGTCGACCACTTGTATGGTTGCGTTGACTGTATCGTTGCAGATTAAACTCATCTCTCCAAAAACTTCGCCTTTCTTGAGCGTTGAAATGATGATTCCTGCATCGTTAAGCACATTCACCGATCCATCGACGATAATGTAGAAATGGCCACCGGGATCACCTTTACGAATGACAATGTCGCCGGGGTTATATTTAACAAGCTCAAAAAAACTGACGACAGTGTCCAGATGCTTGTCATCGATGTGTTTAAAGAATGCAAAGTCACTTAGAACATGCAGTATTGAACCGATTTCGTTAGAAATTGTCTGGTCGCCGTTTGTGGGGAGTGACTTGTCTCCTTTAGAGTGTTCGAGCCTGATAGACCCGGTACAGCCACTGCAGCTAATCATGCAGACAGGTATTTTATCGCCACGTTCATACTGAATGATTATTTTTGCCAGATCACCATTAAGAATTTTACAAATATTCTTATCAGCCGGGTAATCAACAATAGCGGTTGTCACAAATGTGTTTTCCGTCTTGTTTGCTATCGGGATGGAGATACCCGTGAGGCTGAACGA
>JBFHIO010000476.1:0-1884 GCA_041596435.1 Desulforhopalus sp.
ATAGGCGTTTTCTACTTTTGCCTCTCCCTTCTGCAGCTGGGCGATAATCATCAGCAGTGCCTCAAGCAGATCGGCAGCCTCAAAACCCGCCACTACGGAGGCAAGATGAAATTTGTCTGCCAGTGGCTGCCAGACATTGACTCCGATGATGGTGCAGACGTGTCCGGGGCAGAGGAGGGCGTCGAGGCGCAGTTCCGGGTCGGCGAAGAGGGCGTCAAGGGGCTTCAGCATCGTCTTCTGGCAGGGGGCGACGAGGAAGTTATCGACTTCTCCGCGTTCGGCAGCGAGAAGGGTTGCGGCGATGGTCGGACTGGTAGTCTCAAAGCCGACTCCGGCAAAAATTACTACTTCGTCGGGGTGAGCAATAGCCAGTTTCAGAGCGTCCATGGGAGAGTAGACAATACTCACCAGGGCACCGGCGGCACTGGCCGCGGCGAGGGATGAAGTATTCCCCGGGACGCGGAAGAGGTCTCCGAAGATGGCAAGGCGAACCTTTCTTCTCCGGCCGCCATCATTTATTTCACCTGCTCGGGCAATCTCGATAAAATAATCCATGTGACTGCCGGCGGTAACACAGACCGGACACCCCGGACCGGAGACCAGTTCTACTTCTTTCGGCAGGATGGACTTCAGTCCACTCTGGAAAATGGCCATGGTGTGGGTCCCGCAGACCTCCATGATGCGCACGGGTCGGTTGAGAGTGGTAATCTCAGCGAGCAGGCGCTCCACGAGGGGGCGGACGAGGGCAGTCTTTCGGTATTCTTCAGCGTGTTTCACTGCACCCACCCACCTCCCTGCTCGGCCATCTCCCGCAGAAGCTCAAGGTTCTTCATGGCCTCCTCCTCTTCGAGGGCATGGATGGCAAAGCCGGCGTGAATAATAAGGTAGTCCCCCACCTTCGGCCACTGGTCAATAATATCGAGGCGTACCTCACGGCTTACGCCGTCGGCATCAACGGTGGCAACCTGGTTGCTCAGGATGTCATCGGGATCGCCTTGAATGGCGGTTACTTTCATTGGAAGTGCCAGACACATATCTTTTATCCTCTCCTGTATATTTTCAGTGAATGTTTTGCGATTTATGAAAAGGATTCGATAAATTAGTTATATCTGTCGCAGTTGACAAGGGAAAAGGGCGATTGAGTTGTTTGCTTTTCTGTTATTGACCTTCAACAGACTTTTTTTCGGTGGAAGCCATGAACCCGCCGACAAGTGCCTGGCCTGCTGCCAGCCCGCCGTCGTTCATTGGCAGCAGCTCTCCAGCAAAGACTTCCATTTTTTCTTCGCGCAACAGATGAAACAGTGCTTCAAGCAGCAGGCGATTTTGCATGCATCCGCCGGAGAGAACAATCTGCGGGACCCTTTTAATTCGCGCTGCCGCGACCGCGCGGGCAGTGAAGGCGGCGGCCAGCCAGGCGTGAAAATCGCGGGCGAGACGGGCGCGGGGTTCTTTGCTGCGGGCGAGCATCATTTTAAGGAATGGACCGGAATGAATCTCTTCGTTGCCTGTGTCAGCGCTGGCATAAAACCTCTCCAGAGTGGAAAGCCACTCTCTTCTGTCTGTTATTGCAGAATTGGCCAGTGCCTCCAGTTCCATGGCGGCCTCTCCCTCATAACTCATCTGCTGGCAGACACCGAGCAGGGAGGCGACAGCATCAAAGAGACGACCGGCACTGCTGGTCTGCGGTATGGGCAGGCCGGCACCGAGCATCTTCTGTAACACCTGCCATTCCCGGGGTACGCTCTGCTGCCATCCGTTGGGCGGTCTGGAGATATTGCAGGAGTGCAGTGCCGCCAGTCCCATACGCCATGGTTCTATCGCGGCCTTGTCACCGCCGGGCATGGGCAGGAGGGAAAGATGGGCCAGGCGCCTGCTGTTGTGGAG
>JBFHIO010000477.1:0-1868 GCA_041596435.1 Desulforhopalus sp.
CGCGCCACCTGGAAACTCCCCTTTGTCCAGAAGAAATGGCGGAACATCTCTTGGGTCATAGAAGAGCGTCGGCAAACAACATCTGCGAAAAAGTTCACGCGAAAAACGATTAGCCAACCAGGCCAGGCCAAGCCCTGCCATCTCCAGCTGCCGATTATCCGATGCAAGCAGGCCGCGACAGCGTACGGTTGAAAGATGCAGACGGCAGTAAGGATGTTGCAGTATTTCTTCAGGAATGCCCGGCCCGAGAAACGCATTCATTATTCGCTCAGTTTCACGTGCAACCTGTTCGGGTGTAATCCTGCCGCTGTAGTATTGATGAATATAGGCGCTGGCGAGACAGTCAAAGGCTGCCCGGGGATTGGAGCGCGCGGCCGCCGCAGATTTCCAGGAACCGATTGATGTTCCATAGAGATGCAGCGGCGTGCGACGACCGGAGAACCACTCGCCGAAAAGTACAGATTCAAGACCATGTAGCACCAGCCACTTGGCGGCACCGGAAGCCCCGACCACCATTTTCACGGCATCTGCAGCAAGGCCGTTTTCCCGGATATGTTCGTATGCCCTGTGACCGGCCAAAAACACAAGATCAGCAACCATGTTCACTTCCCCTTATATCGTTCACATCGAGGCTCAGCATGGCAATTCAGGAAATTGCTGCAATCATCATCTCAATATCCTCTTCAGGCATTATCTTCATCCTCAGAAATTGCTCTCTGGTAAATAATGCAAATTCTCCCTCTGAAGATGCGCAGAGATCGCCGGCTTCATCGCGAATTTCACCCACAACACAAATCCTGCGATCACTTAAGTGTTCTTTGATATAGCCTGTCGAAGTAATCTTCATGCCAATACGCACAGGTTTACGAAAGCCAACGTACATACCCTTGGTGAGCATGAACTTTTTGGTGAGACACAGCACGGTCCAGCCCATTGTTTCATCGAGGATGGTAGACAGAACTCCGCCGTGAATGAGATTGCTCCAGCCACGAAAACGCTCGTTCATTATCAACCTTGAGCGCAACTGTTCCCCGTTTGACTCAAACTTCATTTTTAAACCATGGGCATTATCAGACCCGCAACCAAAACAGTCCTTATCAACACCGACAAGAGGATACCAGCTTGCTGCAGTACCCTGCTCTTTCCCTTCAAACATTCTCTCCTCCATACACCTGTTACGCCCAACGCCATCTTAAAAGAGTGCACGTTGCATAAACACTTTTCAGCCCTCGGTGTTCACCCCGAGAATCCGTCGGGCGGCCATAATCATATTGGCTCGATGAGCGTCAAAATCGTTTTCATCAATGTGGTAACGACAGAAATAATGGGAACCTTCCGATAGCGAAATAAGGGCCTGTACCGCAGCATGATCGTCAGGCACACTAATAATTTTCGCCTCCCGGAAAAAAGTAACCTGAGCCAGCAGATATTTTCGATAACTCAAGTAGAGTATCCGTACACGCTTCATCACCTCAGGGTCGCGCTGACTCAAGGCAAGAAAAGAAAAAACAACTGAAAAACTGGCAGCCTCCTGCCACTCTCTGCTCCAAATAAGCCCCAGCAACCTCTCCAGCCGTCTCCGGGGCTCTCCACTTTGCGGGAGTTTAATGATCAACTCAGCGTAGGTGCGCAAGACATCATCCACCAGCTCTAAAACCATGCGCTCCTTCGTTCCAAAATAGTGGATAATGAGGCTCGCATGCACCCCCGCCTGTTTAGCAACCTTGGCAACCGAAGCATTCTCGAAACCTTCTTCTTCGATAACCTGATAAAAAGCCTTGAGGATGGCCGGTTTTCTCTCTTCTGCGCTCAGTCGTTTTCTCTCTGCCATGCTCTCACATTATAAATGTTCAGGAATAAAGTTTGCC
>JBFHIO010000478.1:0-1855 GCA_041596435.1 Desulforhopalus sp.
GGATGGAGATGGCTGCTCGCGTCTCATCCACGGGGCCTGGCGGGCGCACACCGGCCACAGTAATCTCTGCAAGGGCGGTCAGGGGGGAGAGGGAACGCTGATGGATACCAACTCTGAAGAGTTGCTTCACTCCGGAGTAGCGACGGCGAAGGCCGCCTGGGAAAAGTTTTCCGCTGTCCCCGGCTGGGGAGCTGATGAGGTAGACCGCTTCTTCTGCCATCAGGTGGGGAGTGCTCACGCCCGTTTGCTCTTCAATTCTCTTGGTCTTGATGCGGAGAAAAATTTTCAAACACTGCCGATTCTCGGCAATATAGGTTCTGTCTCTGCACCCATCACCATGGCGATGGGTATGGAGCAGGGTAAATTTAATAAAGGTGAGAAGGCTGCCATGCTTGGTATTGGCAGCGGAATCAATTGCATGATGTTGGGGGTGGAGTGGTGAAACTGCAGCTGAGTGACGCACAGAGAAGTGAGATTGAGGAGATATATAACCTTCTGCAGAAGGGGTATGACCGGGTCGCGGCGGAAATGGAGTTCAGCTGTGAGGGTTGTCCCGACAACTGCTGCGATTCCTGGTTTCAGCATCACAGCCACGTAGAGTGGCTCTATTTCCGCGAGGGACTGGCGGAATTGACTGAGGAGAGGCAGGTTGAACTTCGCAGCCGCGCCACTGATTATCTTCTCGCCTGTGGTGCCGCACAACAGCGGGGGGAACGCCCGCAGGTGGACTGCCCGCTGCTGGAGAACGGCCTCTGCAGCCTTTATAAACACCGGCTGCTCGTTTGTCGGACCCACGGTGTTCCGGCACGAATGAAACGGCCCGATGGTAAACTTCTGCGTTTTCCCGGCTGCTTTCGCTGTCAGGAGGTAATAAGTAAGCGTTATCCGCAGGGAGAAGAGTTTGCTCCGACTGTTAACCGTACTCCGATGTTGATGCGGCTGGCAAAACTGGAAAATGAAGTCCTGTGTAATAAAAGACATTTGATGGAAAAGGTGCAGAAAACCATTGCCGAAATGATTCTTGAAGAACCACCGGAACTACCGGGATTTTAATTGGTGTAGAAAAGTTACGATCCCTTTTCAGCCTGTTAACAACAGAGGAAGCCCATAAAAGAAGGAGTTGAGAATGATGGAGGAGCATCAGGTAATTTTCAAACAGCAGAATTCGCGAATGTGTCTCGTCTGCGGCATGAAAAATAAGATCGGCCTCATGGCCCGTTTCTACGGCCTGGATGACGGCCGCCTCATATCCACCTTCACCGCACGGGAGGAGCATCAATCCTATCCGGGACGAATGCACGGGGGGATTGCCGCCACCATCCTTGACGAAACCATTGGCCGGGCGGTGATGTCGCCAGAGGTGCAGTTGTGGGGAGTAACATTGGATTTCTCCATAAAACTGCGCAAGCCTGTTCCCCTTGGTGAACCTTTGCGGGTGGTGGGCCAGATCGATACGGAAACGAAGCGCTCCTTCGTCGGATGCGGCCAGCTGCTGTTGCCGGATAACACCGTGGCGGTGGAGGGCCGGGGCAAGTACCTGAAAATGCCGCTGGAAAAGATTGCCGACTTCGATCATGCTCTCGAGGAGTGGGGGGTACTTGAGGAAGAGAACGACCCGAAAAGCTTTTTTCTTTCTGCTTTCTGAAAGGGAAAACTTTTTCTACGTATTGCTTTTCTCAAAGATGTATTCTTTTTTCAGCTACATAGAGAAACTCTGCACTTGTCATGCGAATTCAGCCCTAATTTTTGCATCCTTCCCTTATTTTCCCCCATATATAACCAGATAAAAGCCCCCAAGGGTAACGGGATGAACGGAGAGTTCTTCGAAATCCTGCCAGAGGGTAATAAATTTTCA
>JBFHIO010000479.1:0-1839 GCA_041596435.1 Desulforhopalus sp.
ATCTCTCTTCATGTGCTACCATTCCTCCGTTGCCGCATGTTGTCGTTAGGCCACTACATGCGAGTGCTCTAACACTGTCACAAAATTCAGTTCTTCCTGCGCTGTAACCAGGTTTATTCCCAGGGAGCGTCTCCAGGAAATAAACCTGGTTTCCTGCTTATGACTCGGCTATAATCACCATGCAAACGTTACCGCAAACGTTTGCATCACAATTAATATAGTGAAGTATAAAGAAAACTGTCAATCTCTTTTTAGGGTTTTGTTAGGATGAAACGTTCAGAAGTAAACCACCTCATCCATGAGGCAATCGATCTGTTTAACGAAAAAAGTTTCCGGCTTCCTCCCTTTGCTTTCTGGACACCTGAGCAATGGCTGACAAAAGGTGAGGAGGCGGATGAAATTCGTGATAACGGCCTTGGCTGGGATGTCACAGACTATGGTTTAGGAAATTTTTTACATACCGGACTCCTGCTCTTCACTATCAGAAATGGCAATTACGCCAGAAAAAACGACTACCCGAAAGGTTACGCCGAAAAGATTATGGTCGTTCGTGAAAACCAGATCGCTCCCTGGCATTACCATTGGAATAAACGTGAAGATATTATCAACAGAGGCGGAGGTGACCTTGTCATAGAACTGTACATGGCAGATGCAGATGATCAGTTTTCTGACACGTCATTCTCTGTGACTTTTGATGGAGTACGGCGTGAAATACAACCCGGAGAGAAAGTAATACTCACCCCGGGCGAAAGTATCTGCCTTGAGCCGTATGTCTATCATACGTTCTACGGCAAACCGGGTAGCGGCACTGTTATGGTAGGCGAAGTTTCTGACGTAAACGATGACGCCAATGACAACTGCTTTTATGAAAAAATCGGTCGATTTCCCGAAATAACAGAAGACGAACCACCACACTATTTTCTCTGTACTGAATACCCAGCCAGCAGTGAAAAGCGGTAAGAAGGTACGAGGCGGAAAGAGCGAGGGCCAACATGCCGGTCCTTCTAAAGCATTGATATGGTTTTCATGACCTCAACAATGCTGAACAGTGTGTTTATTCAACATCGGTAAAGACATTCGCTGAAACAGCTTGTAAGAGCTGTTTCAGCTTACCTTTAACCCCTCACCTGTAAAATCACCAACCTTTCTCAGGTCAGCCTGCGCAATAAGTTCATGCGCCAGCACTCCAAGCCGCTGAACGCCGGCCTCGATACGCTCACTCCAGGGATAACCATAATTCAATCGGATGCAGTGACTGTACCGGCCTGTTACCGAACAAAGGTCTCCCGGCACAATTGCAATATTTTCTCCTCTGGCCCTTTCAAACAGCTCCAGACTACTGACCCGCTTATCCAGCTCTACCCATAAACAAATCCCGCCTTTCGGTGCTGACACCCGCGTTCCATCCGGAAAGTATCTGGCAATCGCCATCATCATGTTGGCTGCCTGTTTTTTTACAGAATTACGCATCTTGCGCAAGTGCCGGTCATAGGCTCCGCTTGCCAGAACTCTGGCGACTACCTCCTGATTCAACTGGGAACTCACCACAGTTGAATTAAATTTTATACGTTTCACTTTTTCCTTAAAGCGCCCTGGTATAGTCCACCCCACCCGCAGATCAGGAGCCAGCGACTTGGTAAAGGATGAACAGTAAAGCACCAACCCATCTTCATCGAAAGTCTTCAAAGGAATTGGTCGTGTCTCAGAAAAAAAGATATCCCCGTATATGTCATCTTCGATAAGCGGAATCCCTTTGCCTGTAATGATCTCAACGAGTTGTTTTTTCCTGCTGTTCGACATTACATACCCGAGCGGGTTATGGAAGTTGACATTAACAAG
>JBFHIO010000480.1:0-1828 GCA_041596435.1 Desulforhopalus sp.
TCCGCATCGGGCTTTGTTGATGTGGCAAACGCCGCACCAACGCCGAGATAATCCGCCCCGCTCTTTTCGGCCTCAACTGCCTGCTCAAGGGTTTGAGTGGAGACACCGAGCATCATCGACTCACCGATTTTGCTGCGGACATTTGAGGCCACCATATCCTCCTGACCTACATGAATCCCATCGGCCCCGCACTGAATTGCGATATCAACATTATCGTTAATAAAAAAGGGAACGCTGTATTTTTTGCAGAGCTCTTTAATCTCCAGAGCCTCGGCAAGAAAAGCCTTTTCATCCATTTTTTTTTCACGGAGCTGCACACAGGTAACGCCCCCTTTGAGAGCCTCTTCAACCTGCATGGCCAGTGTCTGGTCTTTCAGCCAGGCACGATCGGTTACTGCATACAAACGCATATACTGCTCAACAGATTTCATATTGTGCACCACTTTCAAGAGTCTTGCCACCGAGAGAATACAAGGCATCAATCAGATAAATTTTAAAGGTCGCATTCCCGTCTTTGTCACTCATCCGGGCATATGCCTTTTCTCCACACAGCCCCATGGCACAAACCGAAGCGAGCGTGGCGGCCAGAACATTATCGGGATTGGCGGCGACATACGCTGCCGTCATTGCACTGAGCATGCAGCCTGTACCGGTGATTTTTGACAGCATCGAATGACCGTTATGAACGGCATACGTGGTGGTACCGTCTGTAACAATGTCGACAGTACCGGTTATCACGATGATCGCTCCGGTCTCTCTGGCAAAGGCTTTCGCAGAGTCCACGACCGCGGCGCGCGTCGCATCGGTGATCAGATCGGCAAGATCCGCATCAACCCCCTTTGTGGCACCACTCCCGGAAGCGAGAGTCTTCATCTCAGAGATATTTCCTTTTATCACCGAGAAGCGCACCTCATTCATCAGCATGAGGGCCGTCTCCGTGCGCAGGGTTGAAGCTCCTGCTCCGACGGGGTCGAGAACAACAGGCAGACCAAGCACATTCGCCTTTTTCCCCGCAGCAGACATGGAGGAAATCGTGCTGTGGTTCAGCGTACCGATATTGATATTAAGCCCATTGCTGATGGCGACTATCTCTTCAACCTCGCGGATATCATCGGCCATAACGGGCGAACAGCCGCAGGCAAGAAGAACATTGGCACAATCATTTACCGTAACGTAGTTTGTGATGCTGTGAATAAGCGGTGTTCTCGCCCGCATATTCTCCAGACATTCTTTCAGCATGATTCCTCTCTTATTATACGAATTCAGGTTTCAATATTTTAGACACATGGGATCCTGTGTTTATTTAACTTCTCTCCTGACCACTTTCCTTCAATCAATCTCTTGCGCCGATCATCTGAAACATCAAACCGCCCTCTCCAGCCGTTACGCTCCATGTAATCAAGAGTTCGGACCAGAGTTGCGGTTTTCCCTACGCAGCCAGTGCCCTTCTCCCCGGGCAAGGTCACCGTACAGCGCCAGTCTGTGGCCAGCACCGAGACCTGTCGTACTGCTGCAGAACGAACAAAATGCGTACAACTTTTTTGGAAATATAAAGATCGTTTATCAATAGACGAGTGACCTTTTTTCTATCTCTTTTTTCCGCCGGAGGTATTCATCTTTTGAGATTTTTCCTTTCTTCCAGTCATTCTCCAGGCTCTTAATAGCCTTTTTATTTTGGTATTCATAAACTGCTCCGGCAGCCCCAACTCCAACAGCAGCGCCACCAATTGCTCCCCGACTGCAACTGCCAGCCAATAATAAGGGGATTAACAGTGCTATCAAAAGGGTATCTTGAATAATCTTGTATTTCGTTCATATTCAAGGCACA
>JBFHIO010000481.1:0-1817 GCA_041596435.1 Desulforhopalus sp.
GAAGTGCCGCCTGGTAACGGTTCACGGCAGTCTCCCCCAGCCAGAACTGGCCGAACTGATGCGGCAGAGCCACATTTTTGTTCTGCCATCGCTCCATGAAAGCCTCCCACTCGTACTGCTGGAGGCGCTGAGCTGCGGCTGCCATCTGGCCTGCCCCAATCTAACCGGCTGCGTGGAGTTACTCGGCAGCGCTGAAAGCGGCCTTGTAGAGTTTATCTCCCTGCCCACCGCCCCTGACATGCCGAAAAAAAATGATCAGGAACTGCTGCAAAGCAGGTTGTACAAAACCCTCCGCACCCTGGTTGACAAGATCAAACAGTCGCCGCAGCTGAGCATGGAGGAAAAACTGGAGCGCCAGTCCATCATCGCCCACAGCAGCTGGGACCACGTATTCACCCGTATCAATAAAATTTATACGGAACTGACCAATCAAACCTTTGAGCAGATAAACAGCCCCATGCACTATAAATCAATCTCCTTTCAGGGCATCGCCGGAGCTTACTCCGACCTCGCCTGCCGTACCGCCCGCCCCGACCTTGAAACCGTCCCCTGCAAATCCTTTGAGGACGCCTTCCACGCCGTGCGGGAAAAACAGGCCGACCTTGCCATGATTCCAGTGGACAACACCATTGCCGGACGGGTAGCCGACGTTCATCACCTGCTGCCGGAGAGTCGGCTGCATATCGTTGGTGAACACTTTCAGCCCATCAGCCACTGCCTTGTCGGACTCCCGGGAGCAAAGCTTGAGGAAATCACCGATATCCACAGCCACATTCACGCCCTGCCCCAGTGTCGCAACTATATCCACGACCACAACTTCACCACCCATGTGGCCGCCGACACTGCCAGCGGTGCTGCCAACCTGAAAAAGAGTAACGACCCCACCCAGGCGGCCATCGCCTCGGAACTGGCCGCAGAACTCTACGGGCTGGACATCCTTGATCGAGATATTCAGGATAACAACCTCAATACCACCCGCTTCCTCATTCTCTCCCGCGATAACTTCGTGCCGATGTATGAGGAAAACATCCGCTTCCTTACCACCTTTCTCTTTGAGGTACGCAACATCCCCGCCGCCCTCTACAAGGCACTCGGTGGTTTTGCCACCAACAACATCCAGATGGTCAAACTGGAAAGCTATGTTGACGACCACTTCAATGTCGCCCGTTTCTATGTGGACGTTGAAGGGCATATTGAAAGCCGCTCTCTGAAAATGGCCCTTGAGGAGCTGCGGTTCTTCGCGAAAAACCTCACTGTGATGGGTACCTACCGCGCCCATCCCTTTCGTATCTCACTGTAAAAAGACATAAAAAAGGCCCCGTTTCCAAATGGAAACGGGGCCTTTTTTTTCACAAACAGAAAACCGATTCTCAGTCTCTTCCACCGCTGACCAGACGAAGCATGAGCAGGAAGAGGTTGATAAAGTCGAGGTAGAGGGTCAACGCACCCATGATGGCACCCTTGCGGATCGCTTCATCACCGGCTTCCATGATCCCGTTTTCACCGATTCTCTTGATCTTCTGAGCATCCCAGGCAGTAAGGCCGAGGAAAATGATCACTCCAATGTAGTTCAATGCCCACGCCAGAGCAGAGCTGGCGAGAAAGATGTTAACCACACTGGCGATGATGAAACCAATCAGGCCCATCACCATAAAAGATCCAACCCCTGTGAGGTCACGCTTTGTCACGAGACCATAAACAGCCATGGCCGCGAACATGCCGGAAGCGGTGAAAAAGGCACTGGCAATGGTTCCGCTGCTGTAGAGCATCAGGATAACTGACAGGGTAATCCCGTTCAGCGCCGAGTAGCCGAGAAA
>JBFHIO010000482.1:0-1805 GCA_041596435.1 Desulforhopalus sp.
AATAGGTCATGAAGAGGAAGGGAATATCGTATGTCGCCGCAATTTCAGCGCCAAATTCAAGACATTGCTCAACGGTAGTGCCTGCTGCGAGACTGTCTTGATTGGCTTTAAGAATAACCGGTCCGTCTGCCATGGGTTCAGAGAAGGGAATCTGCATTTCAATGCAGTCTACGCCATTTTCAACCATCTGACGGATTATTTCACGGTTGGCTTCGAATGATGGATATCCAAGGACTATATGGGTCATGAGGAGGATTTCTTTATCCTCTTTTCGCTCACGTAAAATCTGTTCAAGTTGCATTATTTACCTGCTGGTGAAACGAGTTGTTGGATTCAAACGAGTTTTCTTCTGAACATGATCGTATTTCTAACCTTCAGTTGCTCACTACGTTTTAACCTCAGCATATCAAATATCTGCCTGAAGTGAAATTTACCAAACGTTTTGATCTGGAAGATAACTCCTGGGAGGCACTTCGAGAAAGTTTCGCATCTCACATTATCGTTGTGTTGGAAAAATACTCTTCACAATATTAAAAAAAAGATTGTGGAATTTTTACAACATACCCTTGATATGAGACGATATTGTTTCTCTTTAACAGCCTCCTGGTTTCAAAATGAAGTGTACATGTATCAGGAATTTGAGCTGTATTCTTTGCCTCTGGCTATGATGAACTCTTTCCAGGAAGGGTCATTAAAAGCATGGGCGATGGTAAAAATATCCTTATCTCCTCTACCTGACATGTTGATAATAATTGCTTCATCACTGGAAAGGGAAGGAGCCTCTTTGAAAGCCTGTACAAACGCATGTGAGGACTCGAGGGCAGGGATAATGCCTTCCATCTTCATTGTCAGATCAAGTGCTTCCATAACTTCTTTATCTGTTGCTGCTTCAAAGCGAACCCGTTTTTTCTGCCAGAGATCGGCGAGAATCGGGCTGACGCCGACATAATCAAGGCCTGCTGCAACGGAGTGTGTTTCAAGCATCTGGCCATCATCGTTTTGTAAAAACATTGTTTTGTAGCCTTGGGCAACGCCGGGAGTAGCATCTTTTCCACACAGACGGGCTGCATGCTGTCCTGTCTCAATACCGAGGCCGCCAGCTTCGACACCCACCAGTTCTGTATCTGTGTCAAGAAAATGAGTAAATGCACCCATGGCATTAGAGCCACCACCTACACATGCGTAAATTCTTGCAGGCATTTTTCCGTGATACTCCTGAATTTGCTCAATAGATTCCTGGCTGATGATTGACTGGAACCAGGATACCATTTCCGGGAATGGGGCAGGGCCGCAGGCGGTTCCAAACACATAGTGAGTAGAATCAATATTAGTTACCCAGTCGCGAAACGCTTCGTTAATAGCATCTTTCAAGGTGCGGGAACCATCTTTAACAGGGACGACGGTTGCTCCCATTTTCTCCATCCAGAAAACGTTCGGGCGCTGGCGCAATACATCAACTTCACCCATGTAAATAGTGCAGTCAAAGCCAAATTTTGCGGCCATGGTGGCAGTTGCCATGCCATGCTGGCCGGCACCTGTTTCAGCAATTACCCGTTTCTTTCCCATTCGCTGGACCAGAAGTCCCTGTCCCATAACGTTATTTGCCTTATGGGCTCCGGTATGATTCAGATCTTCGCGTTTTATATAAATCTGTGTGCCGCCAAAATGGCGGGAGAGATTTTTCGCATGCGTGAGCGGGGTGGGGCGGCATGAATAGGTCTTCATAAGGTGCAGATATTCTTGCCAGAACGAAGGATCCTTACGAGCTTTTGCGTATTCTTTTTTCAGCTCTTCAAATGTTTGAT
>JBFHIO010000483.1:0-1800 GCA_041596435.1 Desulforhopalus sp.
ACAACTTTTGCTTGATGTCAGCGATCTGCCACATATGATTCAGCCACGCGTCAAGAATGCGCTGTTGTTTGACACTGAGCAGGCTCGTTTTATACAGTTCAATCTCTGGAGCGTCTTCCGGCATGGCGGGCCGGTCGCGCCGGGTGAGCTGGAAATCATACCAGTTGCCCGTTGCCGCATCTTTCACGGGGACGGTCGGCAACGGTTCGGAAAGGGAGAGTTTGAAGCTGTCTGCCAGAAGAGCCGCGGGGAAGATGCCGTTGTTCTGCTGAGGATCACGCCCCATCAGACCTGACTCCTCAACCTTGAGACCTTTTGCCTGCGCTGCCTTGTCGAGGCCCTCTTTGCGGCTTGCAGTGAGGAGCTCTTCGGCAGCTGTCTTGGCAAGTTCTTCCGCCTTTGTCTTCTGCCAGTCTTTCTCAACAAGGTTCCGGACAGTGGCAAGGGCGGGAATCTTCGGAGCTTTCACATCTTCTACGTAGAAGATGGCATAGCCGGTGTCACCCTTTACCAGGGAGCTGAGTTCCCCCTTGTTGAGAGTAAAGCTCTTTTCCAAAAAAATCGGATCTTCAGCAATGTCAGCAGGTGCGGTTTCGCGGGTAACAAATTCGCTCTTTTTGAAATGGGCGGAGGATTTTTTATCCGCATACCTGTCCAGGCTGCCCGTGGCCATGATGCCTTCGTAGGTTCCGTTGGCAAGCTGAAAGGCGAGGGATTGTGCTTCTTTCTGCTGGAGCCGGGAGATGATCTGCTCTTTCACGTCGGCGAAGGACTGCACAACGCCCGGCTTGATATCATCAACCACGAATATATTGTAGGAGGAAGGAGTCTTTACCACCGGGCTCACTTCATTTTGCTGTAATGTGAAGACGGTGTTGTCGAGGAAAGGAACCTGTCCCTTGCTTACCGAACCGAGTTTCCCACCCTGCTCTGCGGAAGGGCTGTCAGAATACTGTCTTGCGAGAGCTGCGAAATCAGCGCCTTCTTCGGCTGCCATGGCACGTACTTCTTCAGCCTTTTTCAGCTTTTCTGCCAGCTGTGCTTCACTTTCACTGCCATTGAGAGAAAACTGGATGGTGGCGATGGAGCGCATCTCAGGGACGGTGAACTCTTTTGTGTAGTCCTGATAGTATTTCTTCGCCTGCTCCTCGTCGATATTCACCTGATCTGCAACATCCTTATAAAGGAAGGTTACATAACGAAATCTGGATTCGGGAGCGGATTTATAGTTGTCCTGATTCTTCTTATACCAGTCAGCAAGCTGCTTTTCGCTGACGGTTACGTCATCGATGAAATCTGATGGGTTAAAGGAGACGAACTGTACAGCAACTTTTTCATTATACTGACTGTAGAGATCTTCGAGTTCCCACTGGCCGTTGATGGTGGCGAAATTCTGAATGGCGGTTACCGCCAGAAGTGACAAGCGGTCAATACGCAGTTTTTTCTCAAAAACGGTGGGAGTCATACGGTTGGCGGCAAGAACCTCTTTATAGCGGCTCATGTCAAACACTCCGTCTACAAGGAATGCTGACTGAGATTCAACGGCCTTGCGGATTTCCTCGTTGCTTACGACGATTCCCATCTGCCGGGCACCTTGGCGAAGCAGAGTCTCGCGGATGATCTGATTGACGACCTGCCCCTTGAGATTGACTTTTTCTGCAAAGTCTTTGGGCATATTCCCCGAGAACTGCTCACTGAGGCGCTCAGAGGCCTTGTTGTAGGCCTCATTATATTGGATTATAGAAATGTCCTGACCATTAATAGTAAGTGGCGTCTGGTTGTTGGAGAGAAGGTCGGCAC
>JBFHIO010000484.1:0-1781 GCA_041596435.1 Desulforhopalus sp.
CTCTGAAGAACTAACGAGGGAAATAATCAAACTTCTCGAAACAGGCGGAGAAGATCCTGTTTTTTTATTGATGCTGCTGCGGGAAAGGGTAGAGCCTGGAGTAAGCGGGTCAGCAAAGATTAAGGCAGAATGGCTCCGTAAAGTGGCACTCGGTGAAATAATCTGCACCGTCATTCCCCGAGAACTCGCCATTACCATGCTCGGCGAAATGGGCGGAGGCTGCAATGTGGAGGTTCTCACCGAACTGCTGGAGGTTCCGGATCTGGCTCCTTTCAGTGGTGAGGCATTAAAAGGACTTACGAAAATTTATGAAGCCTTCGAGCGAATCGCAGAACTTTCGAAGAAAATTCCATCTGCCCTGGAAGTGATTGAATCCTGGGCGAAGGCGGAGTGGTTTACGAAAAGTAAACCGTTACCCGTGGAGCTGTCTCTTGCCCTCTACAAAGTGGATGGAGAAATCAATACTGATGATTTTTCCCCTGGAAACGAGGCTCAGAGCCGGGCCGATATTCCTCTCCATGCTTCTTTTTTTGGCAAAACACGCTTCCCGGACGGCATTGACACTATCACCAGTCTGCGCCTCGCGGGAAAACAGGTTGCCTTCGCCGGAGACGTGGTGGGAACCGGCTCTTCGCGCAAGTCAGCGATCAACTCCCTGCTCTGGCATATCGGCGACGACATTCCCGGTGTACCCAATAAACGCAGTGGAGGCGTAGTGTTCGGCGAAACCATCGCCCCCATTTTCTATGCCACGGCCCGCGATGCAGGAGTATTACCGATTGAGTGCCCCATGGAGAATCTGCAGACCGGAGATACGGTCATCCTTAATTTGAAAAAATGGACACTGACAAAGACCGCGGACAACACCCCTGTCCCCCTCTCGCCGGCCCCCGCTACCCTGCTCGATGAATTCCGCGCAGGCGGCCGTCTCAACCTGATTATCGGCAGGCAGCTTACCCGCACAGCCTGCGATTTCCTCGGCGTTCCTTTTCCAAAGATCTTTCAGGAAGTGGAACAGCCGCAGCCCGCAGCCAACCAGCCCTACACCCTCGCGCAGAAAATAATTGGACGAGCCTGCGGAACACCGGGAGTTCTGCCTGGAACAGTCTGTCAGCCGAAAATGACCACCGTTGCTTCCCAGGACACCACAGGGCCGATGACCATGCAGGAGATCACCGAACTGGCCTGCCTGCGCTTCAAGACTGATCTCTTCATGCAGTCTTTCTGCCACACCGCCGCCTACCCAAAAGCGGGAGATTTCGACCGCTGGAAGATCATGCGTGAGACAACTGTAGCCTGTGGCGGAGTTGCCCTCTATCCGGGGGACGGCGTCGTACATTCGTGGGTCAATAAGATGATACTCCCCGATACGGTGGGTACCGGCGGAGATTCGCATACCCGCTTTCCGCTCGGCATCTCCTTTCCCGCAGGTTCTGGACTGGTTGCCTTTGCCGCCGCTCTCGGCTTCATGCCTCTGGAGATGCCGCAGTCCATACTGGTACGCTTCCATGGTGAAAGACTGCCAGGAATCACAGTACGGGACATGGTCAACGCCATTCCACTCGCAGCCGTTAAAGAGGGACTGCTCACGGTCTCCAAGAAAGGCAAAAAGAACCTTTTTGCCGGCACTATTATTGAAATTGAAGGAGTTGATGACCTCAGCGTTGAGGAAGCCTTTGAACTCAGTGATTCCTCCGCCGAGCGCTCGGCAGCAGCCTGTACCCTGAAACTGCCGGTGGCAACTGTAGCAAAAAAAGTGAGAGAAAATGTAGATTTTCTCA
>JBFHIO010000485.1:0-1767 GCA_041596435.1 Desulforhopalus sp.
ACCTTAATATGCCAAAGATCACAGGTGTTCAGCTTGCTCAAAGTATTCGTGAAATCTATGGCCCAGAAATTTTGCCGATCCTTATGGTTACCACGCAGAATGAGGGTAATGACAACCCGGCAGCCTTTGCTGCCGGAGTCACATCTATTCTCAGTAAGCCTTTTACCGGTAAAACACTTGGGGCAGCACTGGACTCTGCATTAAAGGAATAAAGGGAAACGGGCGGGGTTACTTCCCGCAGGAGCTGTTTACTTGAAGAGGGCGGGGATTCGTTGAAATTCCTGCCCGACGTCTTTGGGGCGATGGGCATCTGAACCCATAATGAATTTCAATCCCAGTGTTCTGGCTTTGAGAAGGATGGGGAGGGCAGGGAACTGTTCACCGCGCAGTGGAAATCCTGATGTGTTGATCTCCAGCTTCATCCCTTTTGCTTTCACGAGACGCAGCAGAGAGTCAATCTGTTTCAGGTGGTGCTCGGTAAGGTGCCATCCCTTGATATGGCGCATGGCACCATCAAGATGGCAGAGTTTTGTAGCGGGAAGGTACTCCACTGCCTCGAGAAGGGCGTTGAGGTAACGGGAGAAGATCTCCTCCGCGCCGAGATCAATGATCAGCTGCTGGTCTTCTTCACTGCGGCTGAAAAGATTCAGATGGTTGCGGTGTTCAGGAATTTTTAAAAAATGGCAGGAGATCCCGATCTCGGCCCAGTTGCGGGCCAGAAGCTTTTCGCGTAACTGCTGACGCTGCGCCGGATTCCAGCCGCATTCTACGCCCAGACCAATCTTGATCCTGCCGGCATACAACTCCTGCAGCCGGGTACCTTCAGCGAAATAATCGTCAAAGAGCTCATCGGTGAGCCACGTTCTCTTTTTCCAGTGGATGTCTGCTTCGAGATGTTCGAGGAAGGTGATGCTGGTAATACCGGAGGAGATGGCTGACTGGACATATTCCTCCATACTCCCCTCTGCATGATTGCAAAGCGGAGTATGGACGTGACAATCAGAAGTGAAGTCAATCTCTGTAAGAGTCAGATCAGGCATTTCCTCTTGGAAAAAAGTGGAGGGTTCCGTCTATGCCAGACATGTCACAGTAATGACCCTGGTCCAGTTCAAAGTCGAGGAAATCCTGCATGCCGTCAACATCAAGGGCCAGGGCGGGGCCATCCTGCAGGTGATAAATGACGGTCTCTACTTCAGTTAAATCTACGGGGTGAGTAAACATTTTTATGTCAATCCTCTCTGTGTGTTGCGAAGAAGAGCATATCAATACTCTGCTGGAAAAAATACACCTCGCTGTATACGGTTATTTTGCATAAACTTCAATCTTATTTCGTTCTATAGTGCGGAAAAAGCAGTAAATGTATGGTTGGTATTTTTTGTTTCTGCGGAAACCCGGATTTGCTTTCATGTAGGGGAAAATCTGTGAATTTAGTTTACTATTAAAGCTCTGCCCATTAAAATGGGCCTCTCGTGTGAAATATTGGTTCAATATTGATTGAGCCTGACCATATTAAATCAGCCTAAGGTGTTGTATGAGCGATGAAAAAAGCAAAAAAGAAAAGAGTATTTTCGGATCAATAAAGAATCCTTCTGCAGTTGAACCCAAGAAACTGACCCTTGACAGTAAGATAAAGTTTCGTTGTCATCCTGGCGTAAGCTGTTTTACTGCCTGTTGCGGCGGAATCAAAATAGTCCTTACGCCCTATGATATTCTCTGCCTCAGTCGGCGTCTTGAACTTGAGCCTTCCGAGTTTGTTCAGCGTTATAC
>JBFHIO010000486.1:0-1761 GCA_041596435.1 Desulforhopalus sp.
GCAGACCGGCAAGCAGTTTATGAAGCTGCTCGGGGCTGGTCTTTTCATCATGCACCGACTGCAGAAGATATTTTATCGGCAACACCGGGTAACCCTGCGCCTCCATGTCGGCGTAATCACCGATGAGGAAGTTTTCAGGATTGGCCTTGAAGGAGAAAAAAGAGAAGCGTTCGGTGAGTTCCATACAGGCTGAGGTCTCCGCCTGTACGGGACCAGCCCCCTTGCCCATGGTTTTCTTCGCTCCGATAATTTCCTGCGCGTCGTCTCCGCAGACACCGAAATAAACCGGAATTCCGAGACGTCCGGTATCAATACGTTTTACTTCGCTGAGAATCTTCAGATCGAGCGCCTCAACGCGACTGTAAAAGGTTTTCAGGGTTTCAGCGGGGGTTCTGGCTTTGTCGAGATCAGCGGTGAACGTTTTCGGGCAACTTTGCAACTCAATTTTTTTGAGAATCATATGACTGTCTGTAGTGGGTAGTAAGGGAATTTTTAAGGGGAATCTTCCCCTGTCGGAGAAGAATTCTCATCACTCAAAGGGGCAGATCAGCACTGTTCAAACCCTCTTCAAGATAGAAATGTATTGGAGGAAAAAAACATATCGCCCCCACACCCGCAAGCGAAAAGACCATCTGGCTCTCACCGGGGGGGCCGGGTTGAAGTCTGACGACTCAGGGATATTCTGCTGAGGCATCGAAAAGTCCGTCTTTTTTGCAGGGTGGTCACAAGGGAAATGTTTTAGATGTAATTTTACGCAAGGTTTTTCAAAAGACCCTATAGACGATACATATGGTTCACCGGGCCGCTCCCCTTTCCCAGATCAAGGCCCGCCGCCAGAGCACCTGACAGATATTCCTTTGCTTTCTTTATGCTCTCTTTAAGAGACATCCCGTCCGCGAGATTACAGGCGATTGCCGAGGAAAGTGTACAGCCCGTCCCGTGGGTGTTTTCCGTAAGGATGCGCTCAGCTTTGAACCAGTGAGTGTCACCCTTTTCAAACAGGAGATCGTTGGCGTCACTGACAGAATGTCCGCCTTTAAGGAGCACGGCCCCGCCGATTTTCTGGGAAATAAGCCGGGCGGCCGTAACCATATCCTCTTCATTATGAATCTTCATGTTACTGAGCACTTCAGCTTCGGGAATATTTGGCGTTATGACATCACCACGCGGCAGCAACGTGGTGATGAGACTCTGCCTGGCATCATCGGAAAGCAGCGCGGAGCCACTGGTAGAAACCATCACCGGATCAACCACAACATTCTCGGCATCATATTCAACGAGTTTTCTGGCAATGGCTTCAATAATTCGTCCATTTGAAACCATGCCGATCTTCACTGCATCGGGCCGGATGTCGTTGAATATACAGTCGAGCTGCTGTTCAACAAATTCAGGCTCTGCTTCCATTATGGCAAACACTCCGGTGGTATTTTGCGCGGTAAGAGCCGTAATCGCGCTCATGGCATACATCCGGTGGGCAGTTATTGTTTTTATATCCGCCTGGATACCGGCACCGCCACTGCAGTCGGATCCTGCTATGGTCAATATCTTTTTCATCATTTTCCCTCCGGTTTTCCTGAACACATCTTTTCAGAAGACGCGCGAAGCTCCCGGCATTCCTTCTCAATATTATCACTGGCAAAAATTGCGCTGACCAGTGCAACACCAGCGACACCCGGACCCGCAAGTTCCATGATATTATGCTTATAAATGCCGCCGATGGCGACAACAGGAAGGGAAACAGCTTCGCAGATTGCTTTCAAA
>JBFHIO010000487.1:0-1749 GCA_041596435.1 Desulforhopalus sp.
GCCTCCCCCGACAAGATTGAAGATGCCTGCATTAAAGAGGGATTCTCCAGCCTGCGCGATGCCGGTCGGAGCAAAGTCATCTCCGGCGCCACCAGTCTTGACGAATTGATCCGGGTACTCGGCTGATGGCAAAATTCCGTTATAAAACGCTGAACAGCGCGGGAACTATCACAAAAGACAGCGGCGACTTCGAATCCCTTGCCGAACTCTTTGACGAGGTCGAGCAACATGGGGAAACGCTGATCGCATACAGCAAATCTTCTCTCTCCCTGCCAGCGTTCTCTCCCCGGTTGAAACGGCCGGCTCTCGCCGAATTTTTCCGCAACCTTGCCCTGCTCATCCACGGCGGTGTGCCCCTGCGGTCAGCAATTGAAGATATGATTGCCCCGCCCTGCAACCCTTTGCTCCAGAAGATTTTCCGCTCCACCTGTCACCGCATTGACGAGGGGATGCTCTTCTCCGAGGCCCTGCAGGAAAAGTCGACGGCGAAACATCTTCCGGCGATCATGTTCCCTCTCATCACCATTGGCGAGGAGACGGGAAATCTCGCAAAGACGCTCGAAGACGGCGCCAGCCACATTGAACGCGTCGAATTTATCATGAGTTCCACCCGTCGGGCACTGATCTACCCGGCCTTTATCGTCTTCGCCATGAGCGGGGCACTGGTCTTCTGGATGCTCTTTGTTCTCCCCCAGCTCATCGACCTTTTCAAATCTCTCGGCCTGGAAACACTGCCTCTGCCTACGCGGATTCTCATCGCCTCCACCCATGTCTTTGCCGCCTGGTGGCCGATACTCCCCGCTATTCCCGGCGCGGTATTTCTCTTCTGGTGGCTGTCGAAACACAATAAGAAGGTCCGCTTCCTCTGGTACCGATTCTGGAACCGCGTGCCGCTGGTCGGCAATATTCTGCAGTCTTCCCAGCTCGCCTTCTTCTTTGAATATACGGCCATGCTCTCCGCCGCCGGGATTGACATTATCCGCACCATGGACCTCATGGAACAGTCGGTCTCCAACCTCATCCTCAAGAAAGCCGTACAGAAAATCCGCGGGGAGATCAAATCCGGGAACATGATGTCGTCGGCCATCACCACCCTTCCCTTCTTCGAGCCGTTTGTTCTGCGCATGGTGCGGGTGGGGGAACAGACAGGACACGTCTCTGAGCAGTTCGAGATCCTTGCCAGACACTATGCCGAAAAGGTTGACAAACTGGTCAACGCCATGTCTAAAACCCTGGAGCCGATGATCATCCTCTTCGCCGGCCTTATTTTTGCTGTAATAATCGTCGGCCTGCTCGGTCCGGTATACCAAATGATATCAGATATTTCATAGAAGCCATGGGACAAGAAAACAGCGTACAGTATTTGCAGCACTATGGTTTCGGACGGCCGCCCTTCCGACTCTCCCCCGACCCGGAGTGTTTTTTCCCCTCGCAGACCCATCAGGCAGCGGAGAAGATCATCACCCACGCCATCCTCAGTGGTGAGGGTTTCATGGTGCTCTCCGGCCAGGCGGGACTGGGAAAAACGCTGCTTCTCCGCCGCATCCTGCACAATACCGCCAGCCGCAAACTGCCCATCCTCATCCTCAGCCCCGATGTGGATTCCGAAGGGCTGCTCCACCTGCTGCTTGATGCCATCGGCGTAAAACATCCGGTGGACGGCAACCTCGCCCACCTCGTACAGCTCTTCCAGGAAGCCATGCTGGACATGGCCGCAGGACAGTCCCTCGAACTTTTTATTATGGTTGA
>JBFHIO010000488.1:0-1736 GCA_041596435.1 Desulforhopalus sp.
AGCGGGAGGCGATGTCTGTATTGGCATGGATGAGACGGCGGAGAATCGATTTTTCACGAATAATCAGGGCATAACTGGCAATATTGGAGGTGAGTGGAACCACCGTTGTCAGCATGCTGAGATAAGACGCTCCACCAGCCATCTCAAGCTGGTTACTGGAGGCAAGATGGTTCTTCACATTGACCAGGTCACATGGCAGGCTCTTATTGAAGAGTTCAATAATAGACTCGTAAATGAGTTTGTGATCTTTACGGAAGAAATCTTCTGCCCGTAATTTGTCAATAACCCGGTGCAGTAAATCTTCCTGAATGAGAATTGAACCCAGTACTGCCATCTCAGCTTCAATGTTCTGGGGAGGAATGCGGCCTTGAAAGGTCACTTCCGAGGTCTGTAAATCTGTCATGTTGTGGTCCAGAATTATTGACTGTGAGTGAATGAAAAGCAGGTGTGCGAGGGTGTATTTCGAGGAATTCTGCCTGCCTGCAGCAAGGTGTAACTATACCCGATGGAAGAAAATCGAGCACAAACAAAAACACACCTGAAGTAAAACTTTCAGGTGTGTTTCATGTTACCGTAATCGGCGCAGAACTGCGGGGAAAAAATCAGTTCGCCTGGAGCGGCACGATATTAACCATTATCTCCGCACTCACGTTAACGCCGACTTTGACGGTAACTTTCGTGGACCCGAGGGTCTTCAGCGGATCATTGAGGATAATCTGGTGTTTAGCCAGTTTTATTTCATGTTCTTCAAGTTTTGTGCAAATATCATTGGCGGTCACAGAACCAAAGAGTCGTTCATCGACACCTGCAAGCTGCTCGATGATGACCTCCAACCCTTCAATTTTGGCAGCAATTGCTTCTGCGACTCTCTGCTCTTCCGCACGGTTGGCCTCAAATGTGGCACGATTTTCTTCCAGTTCCTTGAGGCTTTCTTCGGTGGCAGCAACGGCTTTGCCCTGGGGCAACAGATAGTTACGACCGTAACCGGGTTTCACCGTAACAACATCACCTGCGAACCCGAGGGAACCGATGGTTTCTTTCAAGATAAGTTTCATCCTATACACTCCTTATCACATAAACTGCCAGGGGCAGTTAATTCAAATTTATGGGGATTATAAAGCCTGTCTGCTTTTTTCCGGGGCATGCATTGCTTCCCGGGGAATCAGGTCAGCCTGCCAATCCTTTAATTTTTCAGCCCTGGGGGTTGCCGGAGTAAGGCAGGAGCGCAATGTGGCGAGCCTGCTTAATTGCTTCGCAGAGCTGACGCTGATGGGTAGCGCAGGTGCCGACAATGCGCCGGGGAATAATTTTTCCGCGCTCGGAAACGAAATTACGCAGAGTTTTTACTTCTTTGTAATTAATCACAAGATCAGAGTCTGAGCAGAATCGACAGGATTTTCTGCGGGAAAAAAGTTTTTTCTGGGGTCTTGGTGCCATGATATATTATCTCCTTAACAAAATATATAAGGAAAGCATTACAGAGAGTTACTCTGCGCTTTTCTCTTTGCTCTCTTTTTCGCCTTCGGCAGTTTCGGTTTCAGTTTCAGCTTCGGCTTCCTGACGGGCTGCTTCTTCTGAGGCAACGCGATCATTTACGGCATTAACAGCCTGAAGAGCGTCTTCTGCGTTGATACTGTCAGCAGTTTTTAAGGTCATGAATTTGATGACAGCGTCATCAATGCGGTACCGGCGTTCTATTTCGGAAACACTGGCGGGATTAGAGGCAAAATCGCAGA
>JBFHIO010000489.1:0-1731 GCA_041596435.1 Desulforhopalus sp.
ACAAACATGGACTGAGTGGTTGGAATAAACAGAAAGAGCATTATCAAAACGAGGACAGCTCCCCACAACAGGTCTAATTTTTTCATTTTTCTCCACAGGTTCAAGGTTTCCGAGTGCCGGGATAGATGGCCCCGTTTTTACAGTAAGAGTGTAAGGTGCCTTGAACAGGGAGATATTTCAACAGGATTTAAGAAGAACGCGATCTTTTCCCTGCAGAGAACAGATTTCACAGTGAAGAAAACATCCCTGCCAGCCGCAGGCACCACAACAAAGAGCATCCGTATTGATAACGACATCACAGCGTTCCCCGGCTGGTTCCTGTACAAATTCAATGGCACGGCCATCTGCAACGTGAAAAACAATTTTCCGATCTGTCCGAAAGACCAAAGGGGGCCTTGAAGAAGAGAACATAAAGAGCAGCCCCCAAGCCCAGGATGTCAAAAAGTTCTCAGGAGCCCCCGAGAAGACAGCAGACAAAGAACTCTTTCCACATCCGTGAGTCGTAATTTACGCCAATGGCCATTTTGCGTAAATCTCTGGCTATAGTCTTTTGGAGGAAACAACATCCTCAAAAAGTAACCATACACTTCAAACCGGCAGGGAGCTTTTTCTTCGGGTTAGGCAGTTCAAGCCTTACGCCGAAGGTAGAACTGGCGGCATCGATTATCTGATCGACGATAACAACCCTGGCTTTATATTGCCCGGCAAGCGGGCCCTCTATTTCAACTGTCGCCTCAGCTCCTTTTTTAATCGCTCCGTAATAATCTGAGGGGACAACGATCTCAACGGAGAGGGGATCTATGGAGGCGATGGTCAGAAATGGATCTTCCCCCACATATTCACCAGGAGAACCGGTCCGCTGCACCACCACACCTTCGATTGTAGATCTGATTGTCCTGAGGGCCAGTTGTTCTTCTGCCTGGGAAAATTCCAGCTCAGCAAACCGGACCTCGGTTTCGATCTCATCCTTATCATTGATGGAAATAAGCTGCTTTTTTATGAGTTGTTCGTTCCTCAACAGCTTACGTTTGCCAAAGTCGACCCGTGCTTTGGCAAGATTAATCGCTGCCCTCTGAACCCCGGATTTGAGGGTGGCAATTGTCTGCCTGCTTTTCACCCAGGTCCCGCGCTCGACCAGCACCTGTTCGAGAATCCCCGGCACCTGGCTGCTATACTGCACCAGCTCATTTGGTTCAATAATACCCTCCAGGGGCGGCAATTCTTCGGCTTGAATACATCGTGGAGCAAGTAGAAGAACAAATAGAAGCGGAACAAATAGAGATCTCATATATATTATCATCCGTTGTTGATGAACTATTCAAGATTGCCTGAGAAGGAAAGCAGACTCCCCTGCGCCTGGTCTTGCTTGAACAGCTCTTTTCTCATCTTGTCATGATACTTTTCAAGGCGCTTTTGCGCCCTGTTCAACAGCCAGCGCGAAATAACCCCGCCCAGCCCTTTATGCGGTGCTGGAATCATCCTTCCAAATTTTGCCAGCAGTCTGCCCCGCGGCCCCGCAAAGAGCATATCGTCAAAAGAGAGCAAAGCCTCATAACTACCGGGATCACCCTGTCTCCCGGATCTACCGGCAAGCTGTCGGTCAATGCGGGCGGCCTCATGCCGTTCTGTGGAAATAACGTGCAGTCCACCGAGATTCTGCGCGGGCTGCCAGTGCGCACGGCGGTCGCTGGCGCCCCCCTGCGCATCGGCATCAACGTCACCGGCTTCGAC
>JBFHIO010000490.1:0-1724 GCA_041596435.1 Desulforhopalus sp.
CCTTTTCCGCACTGAATTCCTTTTTCAGGAGAGCGGCGGTGAACCGGACGAAGACAGTCAGTGTGCGAGCTACCGTGAAGCGGTGGAAGCCCTTGCAGGGCGTCCGCTCATTATTCGCACCCTTGATATTGGCGGTGATAAACCCCTGAAGGGGATGAGCAGTCTCCACGAAGAGAACCCTTTTCTTGGTCAGCGCGGGATTCGTTTCACCTTTGCCCATCCAGAAATTTTCAAGCGCCAGCTCCGTGCTCTACTCCGCGCTTCCCATTATGGAGACCTGAAGATCATGTTCCCCATGATCGGCTCCCTCGGCGAATTTCGCCAGGCGAAAGCTATGCTGCAGGAGGCCATGAAGGAGCTGCAGCAGGAGAAAATTCCCTGTAATGCCGCCATTGAAGTCGGTTTGATGATTGAGGTGCCTTCCGCAGTGATTCTTGCCGATCAACTGGCCGCTGAGGCGGATTTCTTTAGTATCGGCACCAACGATCTCAGCCAGTATATTCTCGCTGCAGATCGTGGAAATGCGGGTGTCGCGGGACTCATCACTCCATTTCATCCGGCGGTTCTACGGGCTGTAGATGCCACCGTAAAGGCCGCCCATGAGGCAAATATTCATGTGGGAATGTGCGGTGCCTTTGCGGGAATGCAGGAGGCGGCACCACTTTTAGTCGGCCTTGGACTGGATGAGTTGAGCATGAACGCTCCGGGTATCGCCGGGCAGAAGGAGGCGATTCGGGCCCTTACCCAGAAAGATGCACAGGAGTGTGCAACTGCCGCCCTCCGCTGCTCTTCCGCTGAGGAGGTTCAGCAGCTTCTTGAGGACGTCCAGGGGGGATTGAAGAACTGATTTTCTGGAAGACACTTTTGAACTTTCTGGTGGCTGGATGCTTTTGCCTGTCTTCGTTTTTCCCGTGACCGGTTGTTATATTGCAAACGTGTTTTTGCGTAGATAATTCAACAAAAAATCGAAGACGTATACCTTCAAGGGGCTATCCAGGTGGAAGCCCCTTTCGTACAATCTGCAATACTTCAGAGTTTTGTTTTGCAGAGACCTTTGAAAAACTTGTCTTTCGCTGTCCCCTTATCACGGTGTTACACCTCTTGTTCTGATTCCGCACGCGACCACAGTCTCCTTTTCATAACCGCCCGGTATGTTTCCTGCCTCCAGGGGGGAATCGCTTTCTCCGCCTGGGAAATCTAGAAATCCCATTTTCCCAGGCCCGCCCATAATCGACTTTTTACGGTCCTGATAGATATATCTATGCTCAAATGGCGACTTTCCCGGAGCCAGTTAAATCAGCTTCCGGGGAGTCCTGTGGATTTGGGGTAAGCGATATATTTTTGCGTTTTTCTTGTGTTTTGTAAATCTTTGGAATTAGCTGAACAGAACATGTTACAATAACTCCAACATGGAAATACACTGGACCAGAAATCTAAATGGGAACCTCTTCCCTTTGGCTTTTTATTTGGAATCCGTATTTTGTCAGTGCAAGGAGAAAGCATGGCCGTTCCTTTAAAAACTTCCCGATTAAAAATGTTTTTCGTGTTTTTTCTGCCTGTATCTTTGTTGTTGTTGACCATCTCCATCAGTGTGATCTGGCAACAAAAAAATAGCTTTGAGAACAAAATAAAACAGGAAGAGAACAACGTCGTTACAACCGAAAAACGATTGTTTGAAGTGGCCCTGGCCTCATACTTATCCGATATCTTTATTCTCTCGGACG
>JBFHIO010000491.1:0-1713 GCA_041596435.1 Desulforhopalus sp.
GGCAGCAATCAAAGGTGCAGGAAGGGTAGACCTCTTCCTCGGAAACGGGGATGTTGCGGAAAAAACAGCTCAGGTGATGAAAGAACCGGGCAAACTCTACTTTCTTTTCTGGCGGGATAAAGGGGCATTAAAAGAGAAATAAAGCAGCCCGCGTTTTTTTCTCGTTGCGAGCTGCTTTTTCCTTTTTATTTCAGCAGGGCAAAGCGTGTCCAGAAGTCTGGGAACGATTTTGCCACGCACTCTTCCCCGATAATTTTTACCCCGGGAATTCGTAATCCTGCAAGGGCAAAACTCATCGCCATGCGATGGTCATCGTAAGTCTCCAGTTCGGCGCCATGCAGACGACTCACATCCCCGCCAACTCCGTGAATGATCATTGAAGCATCAAATTCCTCAACCTCCACACCGAGCCTGCCAAGTTCAGTTACCACTGCTGAGAGGCGATCACACTCTTTGATCCGCAGATGGCCGATGTTGTTGATGGTTGTTGTCCCTTCTGCAAAAGCTGCCACCACAGCGAGGGTGGGAGCCACATCGGGCATATCTCCCATGTCAATTGTAATCCCCTGCAGGCGATCCGCCCCGATAACAGCCAGGCCGTTTCCTGCCTTTTCAACCGAACACCCCATGCGGGCAAGCAGGGCGACAAGCATGGAGTCTCCCTGCAGAGAAGGAACCGGAACATTCTCTACAGCCACCCGTCCCCCGGTTATCGCCGCAGCAGCCCAGAAATAAGAAGCACTTGAGGCATCCCCTTCCACCTGATACTCCCGCGCCTTATAACAGCCCTGGGGAATGGAAAACCAACTGTAATCCTCAGCACAATCCACACAAATACCGAAATCATTCATCACAGACAACGTCATTGCAACATAGGGGCGGGAGAAGACCTCTCCCTCCACACGCAGGGTTGCAGGCTCACGGGCATAGGGGGCCACCAGCAGCAGAGAGGAGAGATACTGGCTGCTGCGTCCTTCCGGCAGCACGGTTTCTCCACCGAGGATCCCATCCCGTCCCGCTTCGTTGATAAGCAGTGGCGGACAGCCAGTGTTTCTGATTGACTTGATATCAACACCCCACCCCTGCAATGCACTCATCAGAGGCTCGATCGGCCGCTGATGCATCCGCGGCCCGCCATCAAGAGTAAACAGCGTGCTGCCAAGGGCCGCCACCGAAGTAAGAAAGCGGGTGGCAGTGCCATTGTTACCGAGAAATATGGGCTCATCACTTTCTGCGATCTTCCCCCCATTTCCGGTAATTACCCACTCAGATCCTTTCTCAATTTTAACCCCCATCTGCATCAGCGCAGCGGAGGAATATTCCGTATCTTCACTCTCCAGCGGATCCAATATCCGACTGACGCCATCAGCCAGTGAAGCAGCTACCAGCGCACGCTGGGTCAGACTTTTGGAGCCGGGTACTTTCAGAGCTGTATTGGTTGTTTCAAGGGGGGTAATTTCAATCATGGAAGAAGCCTGATAAAGTTTTAATAAGTTTTAGATAAGAGAACTTGCAATTTCTCCACTTTATGCCATAGTGCTGGTAATAATCCAAAGAAACACAAAATAATTCAACTCTTTTCTCTTTTACGGGCGCTTTGGACACTTGGAGATTTCGACAGTATCCAGGGCACAGAAGAAAATTTACCGGAGCAATCTGTCTGATACTGCACACCCCCGGCATCCCCTGAGGGTATAAATTTTCTACTGTAAC
>JBFHIO010000492.1:0-1712 GCA_041596435.1 Desulforhopalus sp.
ATGACTGTTTTTTGCTGCAAAGCGCCTGGAGTTACACCTCCTTGTGTCCCCGTTATACTTCTCTGCCAGTCTCTTTTTAAAATGCTCTGTCTTGTCGCATAGTTGACGATTCAGCCGTTGCTGCCCGTAAAAATAAACTCGTTTTCCCGGGAGAGGTTGCGTTGTGATAATTTATCTTGTTGTTATCAGGAAGGATCGAGGTAAAAGTCACAAATAAGGGCAGAAAAATGTTTCAAAAAAAGGTAAAACCAGGGGCAACATTTAATTCAATCGGCCCAGGAGGTTCCCTTGAAAGTTGCCCTTATTCAGATAAATTGCATTGTCGGAGATTTTGCCGGAAACTGTGAGAAAATTCGTCTTGGCGCGGAGGAGGCAGCCGCTGCCGGCTGCCGACTTGCAGTCTTCCCGGAGATGTCCGTGTCTGGATATCCCCCGCAGGACCTGCTTGAGCGGGAATCTTTTCTTAAAGCACAGGATGCAGCCCTTAATCAGCTTGCTGTGCAGCTGCCGGATATTGATGTGATGGTGGGGTGCATCTACACCAGATATGGCGAGACCCGCCGACTCTACAACTGTGCCACTGTATACCGCAAAGGCGTGGTTGTTCATCGCAGCACCAAAAAATTACTTCCTACCTACGATGTGTTTGATGAGGCCCGCTGGTTTACCGCCGATACTCAGACTTCTCTTTATGACGTGGACGGCCTCACCTTTGGTGTGACGGTCTGTGAGGATATCTGGGCCGAAGAAATGCATGGATATGATATCAATCCAGTGAATGATATCCTTGCCTGCGCTTCCGCACAGGGGCGTCATCTCAGTGGTATTATTAATATCTCTGCTTCTCCCTTCACCCGGGGGAAATATATTCAGCGTCTTGCCATTCTCGATAGATTTCGCTTTAACCATAATCTCCCCTTTTTCTACTGCAATCAGGTCGGCGGCCAGGATTCACTGATTTTTGATGGCCGCAGTGTTGTCATGACTGCCACCGGAGAGATTGCTGCGCGGGCGAAAGGTTTTGTAGAAGATATGGTTGTGTATGACACTGAAACGGGAGAGGGCGAGCTCCATGAAACCGTGGAACGCACACAGACCTCTGCCATGTGGGATGCCCTTGTGCTCGGGGTAAAAGATTATGCGGGGAAAAATGGTTTCACCTCTGCTGTCCTCGGGCTCTCCGGCGGAATTGATTCCGCACTCACCGCAGTTCTGGCCGCGGAGGCTTTTGGCGCAGAGAATGTACTCACTGTGGCCATGCCTTCTCCCTACAGTTCGCAGGGCTCGATGGATGATGCGCGTGCGCTTGCCCGAAACCTCGGGGTTCGTTTCGAGGTGCAGCCTATCGGGGACCTCTTTGCTGCCTTTAATACGCAGCTTGCCGATCTCTTTGCGGGACGGGAGGAGGATGTTACTGAGCAGAACCTGCAGGCGCGGATTCGCGGCAATCTGTTGATGGCCATTTCGAATAAATTCGGCCATCTGTTACTTACCACCGGGAACAAAAGTGAGGTCGCGGTGGGATACTGTACCCTCTACGGTGATATGTGCGGCGGACTGGCGGTTATTTCTGATCTGCTTAAAGGTGATGTTTATGAGCTTTCCCGCTACGCGAATCGGGGCGGAGAGGTGATTCCTCAGAGCATTATTAAGAAGGCACCTTCGGCCGAACTGAAGCCGGGGCAGAAAGACCAGGATGAGCTTCCCGATTA
>JBFHIO010000493.1:0-1712 GCA_041596435.1 Desulforhopalus sp.
CTCTTCATTACCAAATTTCTCGACGGAGACATATTTCTCTGAGCCTTCGAGTTTATGGTAGGGGGTGGTGTCTTTGCCGACGGGGAAGGGTTCCTGATAGACGAATTCGGTCATGGTCATACTCCTTTCGCTCTTCTGGAGAGAGCCGTAGATGGTTTTTCTGTGCTCCTTTATCCGTACAGGACGGGAGGCACAGGAAGGAAAGACAGCGAATGTCCAACAAAATTCACATAAAACATAACAAACTTTGATATTGTAGCGCAAATATCAGGAAAAAAAAGCGCTTTCGTATCATAGGGATAGAGTAAATGGGGTGAGGTGGACTTGTAATATACCGGGGGAATGTCCAGCCTGCCAGAAATCTGCCTGCAGCCTGATTTAAAGGCATCCTTTCAATAATTTTTTTTATCTGTCTTCAAGGGGTTGTTTCCTTCCTGATTTCTTGATCAAATTGAGAGCTGGAGGGAGTATAAAAACCTTGAGTAAATGATATCGCCATGCGTTATTGTTACTTTTACGACTTTTACCAAAAGACCCTGATGCCCCCTCCCGGGACATCAATTTCTGACTGTATAATGAAGAAGTTGGAAGAAAGGTCAATTATTCAAAGCACCTGTCAGTTCCAATGCCTGCTGATGAACCGGCAGCAGCTGACACTCTACGAGGAATATTAATATGAAGATGAACGACCTTGAAAAGGTGAAGAGCGAAGATCTCAGCGATCTCGGGTCCAGCGAGCGCCGGAAATTTCTGGGGCTTGGGCTCGCAATTACCGGGATGTATCTCGGCGGGACAGTGTTGTCGCTGACCCCGGTGAAAAGTGCAGAGGCCATCGGTTTCGAAAATGTGGTACCGGCGCCGGGAAAATACCCCTATGCGCCACATTACACCATGGTGTTGCGGGAGCACCTCTGTATTGATTGTGAACGCTGCATGGAGGCCTGTGTGGCGACCAATCACGTCCCCGAATATGGTTCGCGCACGACCATACTTGAGAAGCATCGGCCCCTTGAGGGCAATGCCATGCAGACGACCTTTACCCCGGTACTCTGCAATCAGTGTAACAATCCCCCATGTGTGCGGGTTTGTCCCACCTCGGCGACGTATAAGGATGAAAAGACCGGGATTGTGCGGATGATCAATGATCTTTGTATCGGCTGTAAGGCCTGCATGGTGGCCTGTCCCTACGATGCGCGCTACTTTAATGAGGAGCCGGATGTTCGGGCCGCTGACAAATGTGACTTCTGCTGGGAGTCGCGCCTTTCCAAAGGTGAGACCACCACTGCATGTGCCGAGGCCTGCCCAACAGGATGCCGGGTATTTGGTGACCTGGCCGACGAAACAAGTGATGTCTATGCTTTGCTCCATGCCCCCGAGACTACCATTTGGGTCCTGCGTCCGGAATCCGGGGCGCTGCCCAATATTTACTACATCAATAAATGAGCCGGATCAGCGATGTATCGCAACTCCGAATTACCAACAGGAAGAGGTGTACTATGAAGAAAATTATGATGATTCCGCTGGCTCTGGCTCTCCTCGCGGTTCCTGCTTTTGCTGTGGATGATGCAGCGGTGAAAGGGAACGGTGCGGCAGTTGAACAGGTTGCCGTTCAGGGTGAAGATGTCGGGCAGGTTGCGGTTGAGACTGTCGACGATACTGCCACTGCCGTGAAAGAGAGCGCAGAGGGTGGAGAAGAACCTGCGAAAGCGAAG
>JBFHIO010000494.1:0-1702 GCA_041596435.1 Desulforhopalus sp.
ACAAGTTCGGTACCTTTATCATCTTCCATTATAAGATTGTATTTCCCATTAAACCATGGGCTGAATTCGCGGATAAAGTCAAGATTGACCAGAACTCCCCGGTGAGCCCTGAAAAAGGAACAGCCCTGAAGGTGCTCTGCCAGTTTATCCATGGTCGATATGCTGTACAGTGGATATTCCTCCCCCGCTGTATGAACTATGATATGACCCGATTCACTTGAGCAGTACACTATTTCTTCAGGGGACAGAAGCTGCATCCTGCCCTTGTTTTCAACTGATACCTTCGCGACTTCCTTTGGCTTGTCCAGCTGTGCAAGGAGTGTTTGCAACTTGTCCTGAAGAATTCCATTGTTGTCTTCTTTTAAATATCTGCGTGCTCTTTCCATCGTAAGTGCCAGCCGTTTGGCGGAAAGTGGCTTCAGGAGATAGTCGATGGCGCTTTTTTCAAAAGCCTCAACCGCGTAGTTATCGTATGCGGTTACAAAAACAAACAAGGGCTTTTGATCCTTGCCGGACAAGGTCTTCACGAGATCAAAACCCGTCCTTCCCGGCATTTGAATGTCAAGAAAGATGAGATCAGGTGATGACTCTTCAATAAGAAGTTCAGCTTTTCCTGCAGATTCGACGTCTCCAATAATTTCGATGTCTTCAAAAGAAGAAAGGAGATAACGCAACTCGTCTCGTGCTGGTTGTTCATCGTCCACGATAATGCATCTGATTGTCATAATATGTATTGGTGAGAGATTGGCTGAGGAAAAGAAGTTTAAGGGAGTCTGTAGTCTTTCCAGAAATTCTATTAAGGGACCCTGAAAGCATGAAGTTCTACCCGTTGTCTGTTTTTGTACGTTAATATGAGCTCACAGGTGTACACTTTTGGGCGCTGACTGTAGAGCGGATGGGTGTGTGCCGGACATGGCACATGTTTTTTTAGGGCGAGCTTAACGGTACCTGATATCAAAAGGTTAGACAAGTCCCATAGCGCGGCTGTACAGAGGTGAATCGAGACACGTTGAGACGAGTCGGAGCGCAGCAAAGAACATGACACGAAGTGAAGAGAGATAAGGTGCCCGTAAGGAGTTGCTGAAAAGGATGCGCATAGACCCTTCTCCGTAAGAAGAAAAGACTCTCCAGAAACTGCTGCAGTACGGTGTCAGGCTGCCTGGTATTATAACGGTCGTGGACCGGTTCCTCCCGCAGGCGGTGGGGCAGGGATTTTCGTTTATCTCAGATTGATGAAGGTTTTATCCCTGTAATTTCGCGCTGTTTGCTCATTATTTATTATCTGCTACAGGCTATTTATGCTCATTTGAGATTATTAATACTTGCCATAATAAACATTCTTGCTTACTATATGCTCATACGAGCGAAACAGAGAGGACATATGCCACGCCCCACAAAACCGAGATTTGTTTCAGCCTATCCTGTTATGGCTGCGTTTGTGCCCCGCGGAATTACAGTCACGGGGGAGGTGCTCATTAGTGTGGAGGAATTTGAAGCCATACGCCTGAGCGATTTTGAACATCTGGATCAGGAAAAGGCCGCTGCCATGATGGGAGTCTCCCGTCATACCTTTGGTCGATTGCTTGGAAAGGCCAGAGCAGCGGTTGCCGATGCCCTGGTACTTGGAAAAGAGTTGAGAATTGAAGGCGGCAATTACGAGATCAGAGGCAGAGGGAGACAACGAAGGAGACGCGGCGGGGGC
>JBFHIO010000495.1:0-1684 GCA_041596435.1 Desulforhopalus sp.
ATGGCGGATGCAGATATCACGCTGGTTGATCAAGACAGTCTGATTTCTTATGGAGGCTGCGGTATTCCTTATTATGTATCAGGAGATGTTGCAGATGAGAAAGAACTGCGTTCCACCAGTTTTCATATGTTGAGAGATGAGTTTTTCTTTGAGAAAGCTAAAGGTGTAAAGACGCTCACTTCTACCCGGGCCATCTCTATTGATAGAAGCAACAAGACTGTAACCATAGAAAATGTTCAAACCGGTGAGCAGGGGAAGTTTGAGTATGACCTGCTGATGCTGGCTACCGGTAGTAAGCCGGTTACCCTTCCTATCCCAGGTAATGATCTTGAGGGTGTCTTTACCATCAGTGATCTGCACAAGGCAATCGCTATCAAAGATCGTATAGCGAAAGGTCAGGTCGGAAAAGCGGTGGTGATCGGCGGCGGTGCAATTGGTCTGGAGATGGCAGAAGCGCTTACAGATCTCTGGGGGGTTGAAACTGCAGTCGTTGAATATACTGACCAGCTTCTGCCAAGAGCTGTCGGCTGGTCAATGGCCTCCATTCTCACAAAACATCTTCGGGATAATAAGGTGGAGGTGTATCTCGGTGAAGGTGCCGAGGAAATTCTGGGAGAAGACGGAAAAGTCTGCGGAGTAAAAACAGGAAAACGCACACTTGAAGCCGATCTTGTGATAATGGCGGCAGGCGTCCGACCGCGGTCTGAGCTGGCAGTTGCTGCCGGATTGCACGTTTCAGCCAATGGTGGAATTGTAGTTAATGAACGCATGCAGACCTCTGACCCGGAAATTTATGCGGCGGGAGATTGCGTTGAAATCCCCCACCTGGTTACAGGGAAACGATTCTGTGCCCCGTTCGGCAGTCTGGCCAATAAAGAAGGAAGAATTGCAGCAGATAACATGGCGGGAATACCATCTGTCTTTAAGGGTGGTGTTGGCAGTTTTATTATGAAGGCATTCGAGATTTCTATTGGCTCAGTAGGGTTGAGTCTCAATGAAGCATTGGCAGAAGGGTTCGATGCTGATATCTCTCTCACTTCTCCTTCTGACAGGGCTCATTTTTTTCCAGGCCAGGATATTCTCTGCTTTGAACTTGTGTTTGATAAGCGCACCAGGAGAGTTCTTGGGCTTGAAGGTGTTGGTCCTATGAATGATGCGCTTTCCGCCCGACTTGATGCTGCTGCGGTTGCCCTTGCTCAGGGAGCGACAATTGAGGATTTTGCAAATATAGAAATGTGTTATGCACCACCATTTTCTGCTGCAATTGATGCGATTAACGCTGCGGGATATGTTGCAGATAATCTCTGCGATGGACGGATGCGCCAGATTTCAATGCAGGAGTTTTACCAGTGGATGGCCGATAATTCCATTCATCCTGACTGGCAGGTACTTGATGTGCGTCACCCCAAACAGGCTGAACAGATGGTAGCGGAGCTGGGTAGTGCACTCTGGGGCTCAATGCCGTATGAGCAGATCAGAGACAGGTACCAAGAGCTGCCTGACGACAAAACGCTGATCATTTTTTGTAATGCGGGTTCACGATCTTACGAAATCCAGGTGTTTCTCGATTCTGTAGGGCGGACAAATACACTTGTGCTGCCTGGTGGATTCAATGTTATTCGCAGGATTGGGGCTGAGTGGTTGCCATAATTTATTCTTTCCATCTGATGTTGTAGATACTTCC
>JBFHIO010000496.1:0-1672 GCA_041596435.1 Desulforhopalus sp.
ACCTTGAATCCACTCGCAGTGAGATGGTGGCCGACAAGAGCGATACCCATAAAAGGGGAGTCAATCCAGGTATCGCCGCTGACAAGAATAATATCCGGACGATCCCAGCCGAGCTCGTCCATCTCCTGCCGTGTTGTGGGAAGAAACATAAAAAATTACCTCATAAAAGATGCACGGCCTGAGTCTTCAACAACAAACATGCCAGTGCAGAAAATAAAACTTTTCAAAGTGAAGCCGGGATACGACTGTTCACACAACTGTAACTGTATAAGGATGAAAAAAAAGAAATCTATCCTTCCCCCAAAGCCCCCAGGCAAGAAGAGGCCGCCATAGAGGCCGTACTCCAGTCCAGAACAGCAGGCAATCCTCCGCAACTACAGGGCCTCTAAAACCCATCATGGAGCAGCTTTTTCAGCGGACTCTACCACTCAACGACTCTCAATTCAGAGCTAAAGCGGGAAGCCCCCTCCAAGATAAGAGGAACATCGTAAAGGGAGCATCGAACATGAAAGGAATACACGGTTCCCTGAAGACAAGCGCGAAATCGATAGCAGCCGCCATGATATAATCTCTTCTCTTAAGAATATTGTTGAAGAAGGAATTTTTACCATTATATAACATCAGCAGCGGAAAAAAGATCATCTGTGCAGTTTTTTTGCCCTCTTTTACAAAATTGACCAGTCTCTTCTCTCAATTCAAGCAGTAAGCAAGAGACCTCCACCGATTCGATTTCTGAGTGTTTACCCGGGTATTCCCGCCCAGACTTTTTTTTCGGCCTGCTCTGCTGTATAGTTCCAGATTCCCTGGAGCTGCAGGCTTCAGCGCAATTTGATAAAGAAGGTTTTCACCAATTTTACAGGAGCAGAAACATGTCCAGCAATTTCGGAAAACTCTTTTCCATAACAACGTTTGGCGAATCCCACTGCAGATCGGTGGGTGTAGTTATCGATGGCTGTCCTCCAGGCCTTGAACTCAGCGAGGATGACATCCAGCCACAGCTCAACCGCCGCCGCCCGGGACAAAGCGCCCTCTCCACCGACCGCCAGGAAGCCGATCAAGTAATGATCCTCTCCGGCACTGAAAACGGCAAAACCCTGGGGACGCCCATTGCCCTGCGGGTCAACAACAAGGATCAGCGCCCCGGTGACTACAGCGAGATGAGCCGCATCCCCCGCCCCTCCCACGCCGACTTCACCTACCAGACGAAATACGGAATTCGTGCCTCATCCGGTGGCGGCCGTTCCTCCGCACGCGAGACCATCGGTTCAGTAGCAGCCGGCTCAGTGGCATACAAAGTGCTGCGGGAAAAATTTGGTATTGAGATTGTCGCCTGGGTGGAAAGCGTCGGCAATATCGTCGCAGGTGCGGATACGGTTGACCCGGGAACCATCACCCGTGACAAGGTGGACAGCACCACGATCCGCTGTCCCGATGAAAAGGCGGCAGAGCTGATGGAGAAACGAGTGGCCGAACTAAAAGATGAGGGAGACTCCATTGGCGGAGTCGTCCGTTGCGTCATCCGCGGAGTGCCTGCAGGCATCGGCGAACCAACCTTCGACAAACTCGAGGCAGAGCTGGCCCACGTCATGCTCGCCATCCCTGCTACCAAGGGCTTCGAGATCGGCTCCGGCTTTGCCGGCACCACCCTCAAAGGCTCACAGCACAACGATCC
>JBFHIO010000497.1:0-1655 GCA_041596435.1 Desulforhopalus sp.
GTGGCCTCTATAAAATCCTTTCTGTAAAAAAAATAAAAATTATCCTGATTACAACCTGTTAAATCCATCTTTGGTCAATATTGTTTTTCTGCTTTCCTTTGCTCCAGGACGTCCCTCGAGGAAGAATTCGCCTCCTTTTGTTTCACAACTCATTAATCCCGCGCATTTAATTTCAAACTGGGGCGGCATGTGCATGAAACTTGACATATTCGTATGAGTAGAATACCTTTTGGTTTGTGACAGTTTTGCAATATAATCCTAACCTTATGGAGGCCACAATGCGCAAATTCGCAGTTCTTACGCTTTTGACATTCATGTCAGTTTTAATCTTCTCCACCAGTTTCGCCGCAGATCGTGTTTTCTTCGGTATTGCCACTGGCGGTACTGGCGGCACCTACTATCCCCTTGGTGGCATGCTCGCTCAGATGATTTCAAACAAAGTCACAATTGATGGAAAAGCTCTTTCTGCTACGGCGGAAACCGGTAATGCTTCGGTTGCCAATGCCTCCCTTCTGGGGCGCCAGGGAATTGAGTCGGCTTTTGTTGCTGCTGATATCCTTGATGCTGCCTACAAAGGGGAGAAGCAGTTTGACGGGAAGGCGATTAAAAATATCCGTGCTCTCGGTGCTCTCTATCCTGAAACGGTGCAGCTTATTGTTCGTAAAAACGAAGGGATTAAAACTTTCACTGATTTGAAAGGCAAGTCTGTTTCTTCCGGTTCTCCCGGCTCCGGGCAATGGCAACTCCTTGGCGATCTCCTCGCCGTGAACGGCATGACCCGCAAAGATATTAAAGAAGACTACAGCTCTTTTGCTCAATCCGTTGAGAAGATTAAAGACGGCAACCTCGATGCCACTCTGATCACCGCCGGAACTCCCACCGCTTCTGTAATGGAGCTGGCCAATCATCATGGGATCTCAGTTATTCCGCTTTCCGGAGCCGCCGTAGAAAAGCTTTTGAAGGAGCAGCCTTATTACGTTTCTGTCACTCTGCCTGCCAATACCTATAAAGGCCAGGATACCGATGTTCAAACACTTGCAGTCCGTGCCATCTGGGCAACCCATGCAGGTCTGGATGACAAGATTGCCTATGAGGTTACTAAAGCTCTCTATGAAAACCTCGATACTCTTTCCAAGGTACATGTAAAAGGAAAAGAAATTTCCCTGGACAAGGCTCTCGACTCTGTTTCTATTCCTGTTCATCCGGGTGCTGAGAAATACTATAAAGAAAAAGGCCTTATCAAGTAATGATGCGAATCGTGGCGATGACACTCTTCACCGCACTGCTTCTTCTGCCCGGCACATCCTGCCGGGCAGAAGAATGTCTGCGTGCTGCCTCCTTTCCCGATGGGGCAGTGCTGGGCAGCTTCAGCCTTCCGGAAGACGGGAGTTTCTCCCTCTCTTTCATCCATTCCGTATCAAATACGCCGGTGCGTGATGACTACCGCTTTGCAGAGGGGAAAATTACCCAGGCAAGAGAAATCTTTGAAACCCACGGAGCCGGGTTGCCATCACAGGCTGATGAGCCAAATATCACCAGTTGGCGGCGGGTGGAGGATAAGTTCATTGTTGAGATGCGCAGGCCAATCCCAAAACTGGTCGTACGCACTGACAAGAGATACAAAAACCGTCTCCACCTCAAACGTCAAAATATTA
>JBFHIO010000498.1:0-1654 GCA_041596435.1 Desulforhopalus sp.
CATGAGAGAAAAACTGCAACTGTACTTCCTGCTGGCGGCGCGGGACCCTTATTTCTTGCGCCGTTTACGCTGTTCTCGCCAGTGAGAATTAACCTCTGTGCCTTCCACCTCAGCAAGAAGCTGCAGATACATGGCATAGCGCTCTGCACTCACGGTTCCTGCAGCGCGTGCTTCGCAGATGGAACATCCCGGCTCTTCGCGGTGGCGGCAGTCGCGGAAGTGGCAGGGTTTCTCCAGTGCAGTTTCAAAGCCGGGGAAGAAGTGAGCGAGGGCATCTACCCCGATGTCTACGAGGCCAAAGTCGTTGAAGCCGGGGGAGTCAATCAGCTCACCGCCGCCGGGCAGGATGTGCAGGGTGCTGACGGTGGTGGTGTGACGGCCGCGCTTGCGGCTCTCGCTGATCTCGCCGGTGGCAAGATCAATATCGGGCACGAGGCCATTGAGGATGGAGCTTTTACCCACTCCGGTGGGACCGACGAAGATCCCGCGGTGGTCGGCATTGAGGTAGTCTGCGAAGGCCTCAAGCCCTTCGCGGCGTTCTGCGCAGAGTTCAAAGATGGGCACGGAGTCGGAGTAGTTTTTCCTGCAAAGGGCTGCGTATTCGGCAAAGCATGGCAGGTCGGATTTGTTGAGAATGAGTACCGGCGCCAGCTTTGCGCTGCGGGCGGCAACAATGGCCCGGGCGATGAAGCCTGGCGGAGGCAGGGGTTCGCAGGTTGCGACGATGCAGAGCAGGTCGAGGTTGGCTCCCACCGTGTGCAGGCCGTGGCGGGCGTCCATGCGGAGGATTTCGGTGCGGCGGGGCAGGCGGGAAAGAACCTCTCCTTCCACCTCTACAGTATCGCCCACCACATGACCGGACTTGCGCTTCACCCGTACCATTTCCACTTCACCGTCTGTAAAGCGAACATCCACGGCGACGCCGTAGTGAGAGGTTATCGTTCCTTGTCTTTTCATCTTAATCCTTCATTAGAAGCTGGACGCCGAAAAAGAGCAGTACGGCGCCGGAGAGGGCATGGAAGGCCTTGTTCACCCGTTCTCTGGCGAGGAAGCTGCGGGCTCGCTCCACAGTGAAGGATATGGTGACGAGGTAGAGCATGGCCACACAAAAGTGGAGAAAGGCAACCAGCAGTGATTGCAGTAATATCGAGCCTTCAGGGTTAATAAATTGTGGCAGAAAGGCGAGATAGAAGATAATGGCCTTCGGGTTGAGAGTATTGCAGAACAGCCCTTCGCGCAGACTCTGCCTGAGAGAGAACTCTTCGCTTTTGTTGCTGGTAAAGGAGGCTGTGCCGCTTTTGCGGGCATCGCGCAGACTGCTCATGCCGAGAAAGATAAGCCAGCCCGCGCCTGCAAATTTAAGCAGACTCCAGGCCCAGGCAGTGTGCAGGAGAAGCACTGAGAGCCCGAGTGCGGAGAGGGTGGCGTGGACGAACAGTCCAAGGCAGATGCCGAGCGAGGTGGCGGAGCCATCACGTGCCCCGCCCCGGCCGCTGTTGCGAATGACCAGTACGGTATCCAGCCCCGGTGCGAGGGTCAGCGCGGTAACAGCGGCGAGGCAGGAGATCAGGGTTGACAACGGCATTACAGAATCCTTAAGAGGGGAATTTTCGCAGCAGAGAAGTACAGTTTCAGCACTTCAGGGTACCTTTTA
>JBFHIO010000499.1:0-1645 GCA_041596435.1 Desulforhopalus sp.
ACAGTAAGATTGAGATCTTTGAGTACTCGTCCGCCTGCCCCCGCCTTGCCGTCTTCCTCATAACGAAAGTTTATATCTTTAAAGATAATTTCATGGGTGAAAGGGGGCAGAATCGCAGCGTGGGGACTGTTCTGAATGTTGGGCTTCATGTCAAGCAGGGAATAAATGCGGGTGACTGCGGCCAGCCCCTGCTGCAGGGTGGCGTTCAGGTTTGATATGGCCTTAACCGGCTCGTAAGCGGCGATAAGTGCCGTCAGAAAGGCGAAAAATGTCCCTGGCGTGGAGTTGCCGTGGATGACCTGCATCCCGCCGAACCAGATAATCGCCGCAATGGCGACGCCGCCGATGCACTCCATCAGTGGATGCTGAAGGCAGCGATAGCGGGCATCCTTCATGGTCAGCTGAAAGAGGCTCTCAACCTGAGCGGCAAGTCGGTCACCCTCATATTTTTCACGGCAGAAGGCCTTGACGATACGGTTACCGGTGATTGTCTCATGGAGGGTGTTGGAGACCATCGCCGTCTCCTCCTGGGTTTTGGTGCTCAGTTTCCGAAAGAGCTTGCCGAAGCGGACAATGGGAAAAATCGCTACCGGCAACACAACAAAGGAGACCATCGCCAGTTTCCAGTCCATATAAAAGACTACGAAAAGCAGGAAAAGCACCTGAAATAAATCTCGCACGGCTCCCACCAGCGCCTTGGAGACTGCCTGTTGAAGCAGGGTGACATCTGAAATAATGCGGGAAATCAGCGTGCCGGTGGGCATCACATTAAAGAAATCCAGTGATTGCTTGTGGATATGGTTGAAGAGCCTTACCCGGAAATCACGGACTACCGACTGCCCCACACGCTCAAGCAGCATGGAATAGACATAGTAAAAAAGACCTTTGGCAAAGAAGACACCGACTACCACAAGGGGCATGATCTCCAGGAAAAAGATATTTTTTTCTATAAAGATCTTATCGAGCAGATCTTTTACCAGCCAGGCCTGGGCACCAGTGAATCCGGCAACGAAAATCATGCAGATGGCGGCTATAATCAGCCGGCTCTGGTGATGCTTGATAACCTCGTGATAGAGGCGTTGAATAATCTCTTTGTTTGTCATCATATGGCAGTGGGGGGAAGAGGAGCGCGAATCAGGAAAAAATTTCTTTCAGAGTTCGCTTTATTTCAGGGTAAAAGGCTTTCTTTTTGCTCCACAGCCGGTGATAGAGACTGAACCACTGTTCCGGATATGTGCGGAAAAAGGGTTCGTAGTCGCGAATGGCGCGGGAGCAGATGTCGTTGATATTTTCTTCGTTTAGTTCATGATATTCGGGGAGTTCCACCTCTTTGAAGTCAATGTGCATCTGTCCGTCTTTCATGTAATAGACGCTGGTCAGCACGGGTGCCCCGGTTTTCAGGTGGAGCAGCCCGGCACCGCGGGCGCAGGAGAGGGTGTGTTTGAAAAAAGGAATAGGGGTTCCGTTTTTGTTATAATTTTGATCCAGGCTGATGATCAGGAGACGGCCGCGCTGCAGAACCTCTTCGTAGGCGCCCAGTTTTTCGTTGCTGGTAATATATTCGAGATTGTCGCCGCCGTGATGGCGCCGTTGATTCAGAAAAAATTTATTGGACAGAGGATTTCGCTGTTTCTGATAAATGAGA
>JBFHIO010000500.1:0-1638 GCA_041596435.1 Desulforhopalus sp.
ACTGATTCAGCAGCGGAACGAACTGCTGTAAAATCAGAAAGTAACGAGATCCTTGTAGAATTTCTTTCGATAATAATCTTAATGGCGTTTCCAAGGACCTCTTCTGCCCGATAAAAATACTGATATGGGGGCTTCTGACCAGGGGGCTGCTCCGAGGAAAGAAAGAATCCTTATGTTTCATAAATTTTGAACAATAAGCCTCTTGAAAAAAAAATCGTCAAAAATACTCTCTTTTTGTCTACGTAACCTATTAATAACAAGTTGTTACGTATAATAAGCTAAAAATATATTTTACTTATGTGTTTTTTGATAGTATTAATGCTGCTGACGAGACTGCATGCAATCAAAATTTCCCCAAAATCAAGGTTACACAATGAACCAAAAGAACGGCTTGGCCCTCACTCACGCGGAAAAACGGATATACCTGACCCAAAAACTTCACCCTGCTTCTTCCATGTGGAACGTCCCTGTCTCCCTGCGGATCACGCTGGTTGATATGAAGCGATTGCACAAAGCAGTGCGGTTTGTTATCGAACAAACGGCCGGGCTGCATGTCGTATTCACTGAAGAGAAGGGTGTCGCGTGCAGGCGAATTGACGAAAACCTCCAGCCCGAAATCGAAATACTTGACTTCTCCCGGGAAGGCGAGCAGGCATATCTTGCGTGGGCACAGACACAGGCGGAAAAGCCCCTCCCCATGCTGGACTCCCTGCCGTACCGACTCGGGATCGCTGATGTTGGTGACCAGACGGCCTATGTGTTCAGCATCTATCATCATATCCTCGCGGACGGCACCTCCAGTGATTTGATATTTCGCCACATTCTTGAAGTGTATGAGGCTTTTGGAAAGGGAGAAAACATCGAACTTCCCGAGTCTCTACCGCTCCAGACCGCCTTTGATGCCGAACAGAAATATCTCGAATCCGCCGAGTGTGAAGAGGACAAGGCATATTGGAATACCCTGTTCGAAACCTTACCCGACCCTCTGGACATCTCAGGGAAACCGGTGCCCGAAGCAATAACCACCGCCTCCTGTGATCACCGCTTCAGCCCCAGAAACGGAAAAGCCCTCCTCGCTTACTGTGCCGCAAACAGGGTTTCTCCCTTCCGCGTGGTTCTGGCGGGCATGTATCTGGTTCTCGCCCGAACCCTGCAGCGGGAAGACATTGTGATAGGTACGGGTACATCTAACCGCTACCCAAAAGAGCTTATTCATTCCACAGGCATGTTCGTCAGCACCGCAGCCATGCGGCTGCAGGTGGATCCGGACGCGACCTTCGACGAGCTGGTGCACAATGCCAGCCAGTGCGTACGTAACACCCTGGCTCATCAGCGTTATCCTTATGACAAGTTGACGGCTGATCTCCGCGAACGGTTTGGTGAGGCTCCCGATCTCGTATCCTGCACGCTGGTTGAGATGGTTCGCACTTCGTATGGCGACAATGCAGAGACTGTCATTCATCGCCACGGCGAATCTCTGATCTCTCTGGCAGGGTTTTTGACATATCCACACAGGTCGCAAAGGGATGATACCACCGTGGATCTCCACCTCGTTTATAATGAGGCCATGTATGAAAAGTGGCGCATTGAAGAGCTGATCGAGCACCTTGAGCAGGCGATTATGGAGGGTATTGCCAA
>JBFHIO010000501.1:0-1637 GCA_041596435.1 Desulforhopalus sp.
AGAAACTGGTCAAGGAAAACGGCGGCCAGATAGCCACCGGTGTAACCCAAAAAACCACCCTTGTTGTTGTTGGAGAGAAGGCAGGTTCAAAACTGAAAAAAGCTCAGGAACTCGGCAAGAAAATTCTCTCTGAAGAAGAATTCATACAACTACTTGCCGGTCACTGACCTGCAGATCGTCTTTAGCCTTCAGCTTCCGGGCCGGAACATTCTTTCACAATTTTCCGGCCCGGCCGTTTCAGGATCTACACTCTCCCCCATTTGTCTTTGCCTGGATTTTCGCATTTCTCCAGCGTCCACTGTTTCTGTTCCTGCTCATCTCAAGCACAACCGAGGCAACGTGTTCTCTTACGTTGGTCAAGGTCAAGTCACCTATTTTTTGCTGCAGCAAGATATTCTATTCGCGACATGCATTGCGTATAACAATGACAAAAAGCTCTGTACATTACCCTGTCGCAAAACATATTATATCTGTTAGGCACATATCGTTTACTCAGCAACATTTCCCTGCAGAAAGTGGATAGAAAAATCGTCTCATTTCTGAATACACCAGGAGAGAAGGAACATGAAGCTTAAGGACATCTCAATCAAATGGAAAATTCTAGCCATAGCTCTTTCTGGTCCAATCATTATTGCCATCATTCTCGCCTGGCAACGCGTTGATGATATACAGATAAGTGCCACCAATAATATTGTCGACAAAAGTAAAGCAATTGTGTTGATGGCGGAAGCTACCCGTGACCAAATGGCAAGAAAGCTCGAACTCGGCCTCATCAAACCATTTGAGGAGATCCCCGCAGATCGTGTCGTTGAAGCTGTCCCAGTCGTTACTGCCATGCAAACCGCAGCCATCAACGCGAAGAAAGCGGGCTACACATTCAGAGCTCCAAAAGTAAACCCCAGAAACCCCGTGAACACACCCACCACCGAAGAATTGACATATCTCAACGAAATAAAATCAAAAGATTTACCTGAACTCGTCATAATAAAAGACGATGAGATACGTTACCTGAAACCCATCAAACTGACCCCGGAATGTCTCTTTTGTCACGGTGATCCCGCAGGGAAAATAGACCCGACAGGGGGCAGAATGGAGGGTTGGAAAAGCGGCGAAATTCATGGAGCATTTGAAATTATCACTTCTCTGAAAGATGTAAAAGCACATGTGACCAGCGCCAAATTAACTATTACAGGATGGACTGTAGCGATCCTTGCAGCCATCGCAGGAGTGGTCTGGTTTCTCCTGCAAGGCAATGTCATTCGACCTCTCGGCCGTGCCACAACCTATATAAACAGTATAGCCAAAGGTGACCTCTCAGGTAAAATTGAAGAACGCAACAACGATGAATTCGGCAAAATCCTAAGTAACATTGATTTCATGTCTCAACAGTTACGAGAGATGATTACCAAAATAACCAGCTCCTCAGTTACGCTGCAGGAGTCAGCAGAAAGATTCGGCACAGCTTCGACGGATATCACCAAGGGCACCCGTCAAATGAATGAACGATCCGCTGCAGTTGCTGCTGCTGCCGAAGAAATGAGTTCAAACATGAACACTGTAGCATCAGCCACCGAGGAGGCCTCAACAAATATTTCTCTGGTCGCCAACTCTACCGAAGATATGGCCTTAACCATCAG
>JBFHIO010000502.1:0-1631 GCA_041596435.1 Desulforhopalus sp.
ATGTACATGAAGATATCCCGCTCTCATCATTCACCATCGCCAGTCACACGCAGCACCTTGCCAGAGCCCATCGTGCTGTTGGCTACTCACGGGGCCTCATGCTTTTCAGCGAACTGGAATCACGACTTGGAAAAAGCAATTTTTCAGCAGGAATACAAGAGTTTTTCAAAGAATTCAAAGGCAAAGCAGCTTCCTGGAAGGATATTCAATCAACATTCAGCAAGATATCCGCGACTGATCTCACCAGCTTCTTTGCAGAACGCCTTTCCAGAACAGATACTCCTGAATTTCATGCTGATTCCATAGCAATTACCGAAGAGGCTGGGCAGACCTTTCTTAACTTTTCAGTTCGCCAGACCTCGGAGAAACCATACGCTCTTCTTATTCCTGTGCAGGTTGTTACTCTTACAGGAAATCATGCATTCACCATCGTTGCTGAATCAGCTGAAACAGCTGTAAAACTCCCTCTTCCCTCTCTCCCTTTACACTTTTTACTCGATCCGGATTACTCAATGCTGCGCAAGCTGAACTTAGAAGAAGCAGTGCCTGCCTGGTCCAGGTTCATGGGCTCAGCGAATCAACTGATCGTTGTTGAATCTAAAGAAGCACAGCAAATATATCAGCCACTGCTCGACTCCCTGGGGGTAACAGAAAACAACGTGAGAATAGGCAACGAAATAAAAAACAGCGAACTACGCGATAAAGATTTGCTGATTTTAGGCCTTAACCAGCCTGCTGCCCAGACGCTTTTTGCTCCCTCCGGTCAACCTGGGAATGGTTTTACCCTTGATGTTCGACAAAATCCATTAAACCCTGAGTATGTTGCTGCGCTTGTATCGAGCAGTGATCTTAACCAAACCAAGGCGGTATCATCACGACTGTCGCATTACGGAAAATACTCATATCTTTCTTTTCAAAATGGCATAAATATCAACAAGGAAATCACTGCTTCGATCTCTGGTCAACAATACATACTCGAGCTGCTGCCGAAGGGTGGTGCTACCCGGCCTCTGAACAGTTTTGATGCTATCATCGATGAGTTAAAGAAAAACGACATTATCTATATCGGCGAGACACACGATTCGGTGAGCGATCATCGGCTCCAGCTGCGCATAATAGAAGCTCTTGCCGAAAAGACGCCGAACCTTGCTGTCGGCATGGAGATGTTTCCACATACGCATCAGGACGCACTTGACAGCTATGTACTGTATGACCAGGCAATGACTGAAAAAGAGTTTCTGAAAAAATCCGGATACTTCAAAGTATGGAGATATAACTATCGTTTCTTTCGGCCAATTTTCCAGTTTGCGCGCAGTAAAACTATTCCTGTTATCGGTCTTAACCTGGATAGGGATATCGTCTCCCGCGTGTACAAATCCGGGTCAACCGATGACTTGACAGAAGAAGAACGCCTCTCTCTACCGCAAGAGCGCAACCTCGACTTACCCGGCTACACCGAACGGCTCCGCTCCATGCACACGCTTCATACCGAGGGAAGTCATGGAAGCGGACTGGCCAGTGGATTCATTCAGGCCCAGGCGTTGTGGGATGAGACAATGGCTGAAAATATTGCAGACTATCTGCACAAAAATCCGGGCCATACAATGGTGGTGCTTGCAGGCTCTCAACAC
>JBFHIO010000503.1:0-1631 GCA_041596435.1 Desulforhopalus sp.
ACTGACCGGCACCGAGCCGTAGAGTTTCTGTAATACGATCCGTTTCAGAAAAACCGCTGGTAATAATTGCCTTTTGGGCTGGGTTGATCTCTAAAATACTTTTGTATGTATCAAGGCCGTCCATTCCCTCACCCAGAATCATGTCAAGAATCAGCAGATCAAATGATTCGTTACGGGCATAGAGGACTGCTTCTTCCCCGGATGCCGCAGCGAGAACCCTATAGCCGAGTTCGGTCAATATGGCACTGGCGATTTCTCTTTGCTCAAGTACGTCATCAATCACAAGAAGGCTTTCATTATTACCATAAATATCTTCAATGACGTGGTTTTCCTGTTCCTCCTCCGGGAAGTGGGTACTGACGGGTAAGAAGAGAGTGAATGTTGTTCCGGCACCTAATTCGCTTTCACAACTTATATAGCCATTATGATCTTTGATTGTACCCCAGACCACAGCCATGCCCAGGCCGGTACCACTTCTCCCTAATTTCTTGCGGGAGTAGAACGGTTCGAAAATTTTTGTGATATCCTCATGTTCGATGCCATGTCCCTGATCCCGTATGATAATTACAGCATAGTCCCCTTCCGCGACAGTATCATAGTTTTCAAATGGTGTGTCGATGTATCTGTTGTGGGTTTCAATAACGATTTCCCCACCATTTTCCATAGATTCAACGGCATTGGTTATAAGGTTCATTATTGTTTTAGCTAAATGGATCGGGGAACCTGAAACCGGCAGGAGGTCAGCCGCCAGGAGAGATGTGATCGTAATTGCATTGTGCTGTGCAATGAGCTGGGTGTATTCAGGACTTCCCAGATAACTGGTGATGATACTGTTGAGGTTGACCTTTTCTTTGACAGCCACTCCTCTTCGAGCCAGAGTCAACAGGTCCTGAACAATGGCAGATGCTTTCACACCTGACTCTTTGATGGTCTTTAACGGAGTTCTGAGTTTGCTGTCTTCATCTGTCAATTGCAGCAGCAGGTCCGGATAACTGACAATACCTGAGAGAATATTATTCAGGTCATGAGCCACTCCACCTGCCAGAGTGCCTATCATTTCCATCTTTTCCGCCTGATGCAGTTTCTCTTCCACTTTCTTGCGTTCGTTGACTTCGCACTCGAGTTCGAGACTTCTTCGGCGGATCATTTCCTCCAGATTCTCCTGGTGGTGTTCAAGGGCCGATTCTGTTTTCTTTCGCGTGTGTATCTCTTCATGTAATTTGGCCATGGTCAGGTCAAGCTTTCGTGTCATGTCATTGAAGGAGATCGTAAGTTCTGAGATCTCATCCGGTAGACTTGTGTCGTCAGGAATCTGTTTTTGCAGATCTCCCCGTTGTATACGGGTTATGACTTCGAGGATTTTGGATAGCCTGTCGATGATAATATTTTTGAAGACCAGACTGATGATCAGGGATATAGCTACCAGGATAACTATGCTTATAAACATGCTGAATTTTCCGATATTTTTCAGCGGCAGCATTATTTCATCCAACGACTGGGTGATGCAGAAAAACCAGTCAATCTCACTCAGCTTCTGAAACGATGTAAGTGCTTGGAAATCTTCTGATGTATGCACGATGGAGCCTTCCGTCATGCCTTTGATTTTGTCTGGGAACTCCTGGTCGTAAGAG
>JBFHIO010000504.1:0-1616 GCA_041596435.1 Desulforhopalus sp.
ATGATCTTCTGAACAATTTTCGGAGTCGCATTGTAATATTTGTTTACGGTCTCACGGCCGGTAAAGTTGACATCGGGGTTTTGAGCGGTCCCGCGGATGAATGGGCGGTCTGGAGTGAGTCCGCGTTTGCGGTGTTCAAAGACCAGGTCCTCATTAATCATTTCTTTGATCTGATCCATGGAGAGCTGCTCAATCTTCTGAATCTCATGGGAGGTCCGGAAACCGTCATAGAAATGGATGAATGGAATACGGGTTTCAAGAGTTGCCTCAGTTGCAACGAGAGCAAGGTCCTGTGCTTCCTGAACGTTTGTAGAGCCAAGCATTGCAAAGCCGGTTTGGCGTGCGGCATAGATATCGCCATGGTCACCGAAAATGGAAAGACCCTGGCAGGCAATAGCGCGGGCTGTAACGTGGAAAACCGTTGAGACGAGCTCACCGGCAAGCTTGTACATATTAGGGATCATCAGGAGCAGACCCTGGGAAGCAGTAAATGTGGTGCAGACTGCTCCGGTGGTCAGTGATCCATGGATGGCACCGGCAACCCCGGCTTCAGATTGCATCTGAGTAACAACGGGAACTGAACCCCATATATTTTCCACGCCGGCAGTAGATTTAACATCTGCTTCAGCAGCGAGGGGCGTAGAAGGGGTGATCGGATAGAGGGTGATGATCTCACTCGTGGCGTAAGCCACGTGGGTACAGGCCTGATTGCCGTCAATTGTTACCATCTTACGCGACATAATGTTCTCCTTTGTTCGCGAGGTTAAAAGTATTACCGGTGGATCCGGTATACTAGACTACAGAACTGAAGACGAAAAAGAGCGCGAAGAAGCTGTCGTCGTCAGTCAAAAACGATGAAAGTTTCCAGGATGGCAGTACAGGACGTGAATATTTCCAGAAGCCTCTACAGACAAAAAAAGTCGCGGGGCGAAGAAATGCTGTTAGAACCCATATTAATCCGGGCTCTGTGATTTTCACATCCAGATGAGCCTGAATTTCCCCTTCGCAGGAGGCGAATTGGTCGATTTCAGGCCATCTGACTGCTCATTCTGCCAGCCATAGGGTTAAACGCAAGATTTGGAGAGTGTCGGGAATCAAAAAAAAGGTCTGGCCGTTCCAGCCACTCAGTACGAGTCAGCCTGTGAAGAAAGCCCCCTTCAAACAGCAGGAAAATCCTATAAAATAAGGATGTTCCACCAAGGTTGGCAGATTCATTGTGACTGCTCGACAATTACTTTGGAAAACAAGTATATGACATTTGCTGTATGCTTGCAATGAATGAAATTGATACCAGGCAGTAATAAAACTGACAAAAAAATGCGGTGATCGGGAAGCGGGGGGGTGAGAGAATGGGGAAGTCAGCGAATAACGTCCCTTTCTACCCAATTTTCCCCCTGCCCGGGATTGCAAAGTGGAGGGGGAAGACAATGAATTCAATCAGTTGATAAACCTTTTTTCATCCTCTGCGCTGATGGCGACTGGCGGAATGATGAGGTTGAAAGTCGCCCCCAGTTCCCGGATAGAAGTCATAAAACTGGAGGGGAGAGGTGTCTCCCGTTCTTCTATCAGGTAACCATTACTCTTTGCCTTATGCAGCAGGACTGTAGAATCTTTCC
>JBFHIO010000505.1:0-1615 GCA_041596435.1 Desulforhopalus sp.
CCATAACGCATGAGCGCTCTGCGGATATCACCGTCAGTTACTGTACCAAGCAGCCTGTGCTCATCATCTATAACCAGAACAATACGAAGAGCTTCCCTTTCAAGAACTTCTATCGCCGCTGCAATTGTATCTTCTTCTTGTAATGTTGATCGTTCCCAGCTAAACATTGTGTACCTCAAGTATTGTGTAAGGTCTTTTCCTGTTTATCTTGAATGAATATGACATTGTCCGGGATATTCCTGTATACTATCGAACCTGCAGCAACAATCACCTCTTTACCAATAGACACACCATGGATAGCGCAGGCACCTGTGCCAACATGGGAGAGTCGCCCCACACTCACATCACCGCTCAGTGTTACACCTGGAGCAAGATGACAACACTCTGCTATCCGGCAATCATGGTCTACGGAAACTCTGGTATTAATTATCGTATCACGGCCCACAGTCACACCAGGCTGAAGCACCGCTCCGGCCATTATCTGGACCCCTTCAGCCAGCCTGACATCTCTTGCGACTATCGCTCCTGGATGAATGATAGTGCTGAAACAAAACCCCTTTTCCCTAAAGCTCTTCGCCAGAGTCCAACGCAGGACTTTTGAAGGCAGGGCTCCGATTCCATTAGCCAACTCAATATGTTCAGGTGAATAATTACGTATAACTTCATCATCCCCCAGGACCTTTATCCCCGACACATCCTCACCCCGGCGCAGGTCAGGACTGAGAATACCCAGAATCTCACGCCCACTACATCTCAACATATCCGCAACTACCCGCGCATGACCACCACTACCAATGAGTAGTACAGGTTTCAGGCAGGTAGCAGACACGTAATCACCTCATCTCTTTCGTATGATTTCTCACTCGTTCTGCCAAGCAGATCCCAATACAGCATCGGACTCAGACCTTCTCCTGCCCGTTTAATTGCAATATTCCGGTGAGTAAAAAGTTCCCCAGACCGTATCGCTGTACCGGCTACAAGAGTTTTACGGGCTACTTTTTTGTTTTCTTTCTCTCCAGCGGTAGGTTCTTTTCTGCCGTTACCAAGCAATTGTGTAACCCTTCTGATCTGTTGCACCATCTCCCGCAACTCACCACCATCAAGAGAGGCCTGATGATCAGGACCCGGCAGATTCTTATCAAGAGTGAAATGCTTTTCAATAACAGTAGCGCCAAGACCTGCGGCAACCACAGAAGCCAGAATGCCCTGGCTATGGTCCGAAAAACCGACACACATTCCAAAGCTTTCCTTAAGAGTCTGCAATGCAATCAGATTCACCGCATCTGGCAAAACCGGATACTCAGTTGTACAGTGCAACAGAGTTACATTTTGTTTCAGGAGCTTCCTGCCAGCATTACTCTCAAAAGCATTGCGAAACACATCGAGACCGCATTCCTTACCCCCCATATATCCATGCGCCAGTACACCGAGTGCGATCCGTATCTCCTCAAGTGTCGCCATACCTGTTGAAAGGATTATTTTCTTTCCGGTCAGCGCGTGAGCTAACAAAAACGGCCCGTTGGTGATTTCTCCGGACCCTATTTTCAGAAACGCGGGATCGATCTTGTCTACCAGAAATCTCAGACTTTCCAGGTCAAAAGCAGTTGACAGAAAA
>JBFHIO010000506.1:0-1611 GCA_041596435.1 Desulforhopalus sp.
AGGTAGCAACAGATGCCAACAATTAACCAGCTTGTCAGGAAGGGTCGGAAAAAGTCTGTAAAAATGACCAATACCCCGGCTCTTAAAGGGTCGCCTCAAAAACGGGGCGTTTGTGTAAGGGTCTATACAACTACACCGAAAAAACCTAACTCTGCCCTGCGGAAAGTAGCAAGGGTTCGCCTCACGAATGGAATAGAGGTTACCTCCTACATTCCCGGAATCGGACATAATCTCCAGGAGCACTCCGTCGTGATGATACGTGGCGGTCGGGTGAAAGACCTTCCTGGTGTTCGTTATCATGTAATTCGTGGAACACTTGACACTCTTGGTGTGGCAGATCGTCGTAAGGGTCGGTCTAAATACGGAACCAAGAAGCCGTCCTGATCATTATCCAACCGGAAAGAGGATATAGATGTCTAGAAGAAGAGCAGCAGAAAGACGGCCGATTGAGCCGGATCCACGGTACAACAGCCTTTTGGTAACCAAGTTCACCAACGGAATCATGGAGCGGGGCAAGAAAAGTCTGGCTCAACGAATCTTTTATGATGCTATGGATCTCGTTGATGGAAGGGTGAAAGACGAAGAACCTCTGGTTGTTTTTGAAGAGGCTATGGAAAAAGTTCGCCCGCGGGTTGAGGTGAAGTCGCGTCGTGTAGGTGGCGCAACTTATCAAGTGCCGATGGAAGTACGGCAGACTCGTCGAAATGCATTGGCAATTCGCTGGATCATCAGCTTTGCACGTTCCCGGTCAGGGAAGTCAATGTCTGAGAAACTGGCAGCTGAGCTCGTAGATGCGTATAACAACCGCGGAGCTGCAGTGAAGAAGCGGGATGATACCCATCGTATGGCAGAAGCAAACAAGGCGTTTGCACACTATCGCTGGTAAGTGTGGTCTTGGTGATCTCGGGCTGGCGGTAGAAAACTTCATTTGTAAAGGAGAGTTTTATGGCGGCCCGGAGCACTCTTGCCGATGTTCGTAACATTGGCATCATGGCGCATATTGACGCTGGTAAAACGACTACGACAGAGCGCATCCTTTATTACACGGGGCGCTCCTACAAAATCGGAGAGGTTCACGATGGCGCAGCCGTCATGGACTGGATGGAACAGGAGCAGGAGAGGGGAATTACAATCACCTCGGCAGCAACGACCTGCTTCTGGAATGATAAAAAAATTAACATCATAGATACTCCTGGTCACGTCGACTTCACCGTTGAAGTTGAAAGATGCCTGAGGGTTCTTGATGGTGCTGTTGCAGTCTTTGACGCGGTTGCAGGTGTTGAACCTCAGTCTGAGACGGTTTGGCATCAGGCTAATAAGTATCACATTCCCCGAATCTGTTTTGTAAACAAGATGGATCGTGTGGGTGCCGATTATGCCCGTTGCATAAGTATGATTGAAAAGCGCCTGGGGGCAAACCCCCTCCCTGTTCAAATCCCTGCGGGGCGGGAAGCAGATTTTGCTGGTGTTATTGATCTTATTGAACAAAAGCTGGTGTTGTTCAGTGAAGAAAATCTTGGCCAGGATGTTGTAGAAGAAGACATCCCGGCTGAGTATCTTGATACATTCACGGCCGCACGTATGAATCTTCTCGAGAAGTTGGCCGACTTC
>JBFHIO010000507.1:0-1589 GCA_041596435.1 Desulforhopalus sp.
ATAGTCTGATCTCTTATGGTGGTTGTGGAATACCGTATTATGTGTCTGGAGATGTCTCGGATGAAAAGGAACTGCGCTCGACAAGTTTTCATATGGTGCGTGACGAGACCTTTTTTGAAAAGGCAAAAGGGGTGAAAACACGTACCTCAACTCGGGCACTCGCCATAGATAAAAAGAATAAAACTGTAAAAGTTGAGGATCTGCGTACAGGTGAAACTGGTATTCTGGAATATGACCTGTTGATGCTGGCCACAGGCAGTCAGCCAGTTGTTTTGCCAATTTCTGGAAATGATCTCGACGGCGTCTTTACAATCAGTGATTTGCATAAAGCAATTGCGATTAAAGAACGGATTGCCAAAGGTCAGGTTGGCAAAGCTGTTGTTATCGGCGGTGGAGCTATCGGCTTAGAGATGGCAGAAGCTTTGACGGATCTGTGGGGTGTTGAGACTTCTGTAGTTGAATATATGGATCAGCTGTTACCTAGGGCCGTTGGTTGGCCAATGGCTACAATTTTAACCAAGCATTTGCGCGACCATAATGTTGAAATTTTTCTAGGTGAAGGTGCAGAAGAAATTTTAGGTGAAGATGGGCGTGTGACCGGAGTGCGGACAGGTAAGAGAACCCTTGAAGCGGATTTGGTTATTATGGCAGCTGGTGTACGACCGCGTTCTGAACTGGCTGTTGAAGCGGGTCTTCACGTTTCTGATCATGGTGGTATTGTGGTTAATGAACGCATGCAGACTTCAGATCCATATATATATGCTGCAGGTGATTGTGTAGAAATTCCTCATCTGGTAACCGGCAAAAGGTTCTGTGCTCCATTTGGCAGCCTGGCTAATAAAGAAGGCCGGATTGTTGCTGATAATATGGCCGGAATTCCGTCTGTATTTAAGGGTGCAGTCGGAAGCTTCATTATGAAGGCATTTGATATCTCAATCGGTTCGGTAGGACTAAGTCTTGAGGCAGCCCTTGCTGAAGGTTTTGATGCAGATACATCACTGACCTCACCGTCGGACAGGGCTCATTTTTTCCCGGGACAGGATATCCTTTGTTTTGAGTTGGTATTCGACAGGCGTACCCGGAGGGTGCTTGGTCTTGAAGGGGTAGGACCAATGAATGATGCACTTTCTGCACGACTTGATGCGGCCGCGGTTGCTTTAGCTCAGGGAGCAACAATCGAAGATTTCTGCAATATCGAGATGTGTTACGCTCCACCGTTTTCCGCTGCAATTGATGCGATTAACGCGGCAGGTTATGTTGCGGACAATCTCTGTGACGGACGAATGCGACAGATAAGTATGGCAGAATTTTACACCTGGATGGCTGACACTGCAACCAGACCAGACTGGCAGGTACTCGATGTCCGGCATCCGAAACAGGCTGATCCTTTGGTGGAATCGCTTGGCTCAGATATATGGACATCTCTTCCATATGAGCAGGTGCGTGACAGATATGCTGAATTGCCAAATGATAAAACTCTCATTATTTTCTGCAATGCAGGATCGAGATCATACGAAATACAGTTGTTCCTGGAATCTGTCGGAAAGTCAAATACCTTGGTACTTCCAGGTGGATTCAATGTGATTCGC
>JBFHIO010000508.1:0-1586 GCA_041596435.1 Desulforhopalus sp.
CACACCTTAAGCGCAGATCCTTTGAACCGCGTGTATTCAGCATTTTCAACACTTCTGGAAAAGCCTTTTGTTCGAAAAACTCGAAATGCTGCTTTTCTCTGTTGAAATATGTATGATTTGTAGAGACACAATCTATCAGCTTACTATACGCCTGAACAGAGGCCCCTCTCCTCAACATGTTGTAATACTCTCCAAAGGAGACGATCCCTTCGTCTTTCAACAACTTCTGCAAGCGACCGACCAGTAGGGAACGTTTCTCATCTGAAAGACTGATGCCGAATTTTTCGTAGATAAGATCCCGCATCTGCGAAAATTCATGCTCAGTTATATGCATCAGATTCGAAGTTTCCATCACCATCCAGTCTATTAAAATTTTTCACTTAATAATTTCCAGCAACGATATGCTTAGCACCGGCAAGATCAATAAGCCCCCCGACATCTAAAATCAGACAGACCTCCCCATCTCCCAAAATAGTACAACCGGAAATTCCATGCGGGTTACCAATATAGTCAGACAATCCCTTTATTACCGTCTGCTGCTGTCCGAGAATCTCATCAACAAGAAGGCAGACGTTCTTACCGTGATGTTCCAGTACAATCAGTATTCCCTCCTCCAATCGTGTACTGTCGGGCTCCTTGCAAAGAACGCTATGGAGTCGCAGAGCCGGATAAAAAGACTCTCTTACCCTGATGAGCTCTTCCTTGCTTGGGGTGATAGTTATGTGTTCAGGCCCCGGGCAGAATGATTCCTTGATCGCCAGAATGGGAACGATACATTTTGACTTGCCGACCCGTACCAGCATACCGTCGATTATCGCCAGTGTCAGCGGTATACGAAGATCTATCCTGGTACCACTTCCATAAACCGAGTGAACATCCACCTTGCCACGAATTTTCGCCAGATTCTGCTTCACCACATCCATACCTACGCCACGGCCTGAAATATCGGTCACTTTTTCAGCTGTAGAAAACCCCGCATGAAATATCAGGTTGAATACCTTTTCATCGGTCAAATCATGTCCGTCATCTTCAATCAGGCCATTGCTCATGGCCTTGGCCAGTATCCGCTCACGGCTCAAGCCTCTTCCATCATCCTCAATTGTAACCCACACCTCCCCTTCCTCGTGCCGGGCTGAGAGTATAAGTTTGCCCTTATCCTGCTTTCCCGCGGCAACCCGTTCCTCTGGTGGTTCCAGACCATGATCAAGTGAATTGCGCAGAATATGTACCAATGGATCAGTGATTGTTTCGATAACCGTCTTGTCGAGTTCTGTATCTTCACCGATCAGTTCCAGTTCAACCTTCTTCCCTGATTTTGAAGAGAGGTCATGTACCAACCGTATCATTCTGCGAAAAAGACCGGAAACAGGAATCATCCGGATCTGCATAGCCATTTCCTGTAATTCCCGAACAAGCTTGCTCATTTGCTGCGCTGCCTTATTGAAATTCTCCAGCTCTAGGCCCAGCAGATCCGGGTTATGGATCAACATATTTTCAGCAATAACCATTTCACCGATAAGGTTGATAAGACTGTCGAGCTTATCCAGGTCAACACGAATATCCTGGCGCTTAAGCGTCTTGGTCGA
>JBFHIO010000509.1:0-1577 GCA_041596435.1 Desulforhopalus sp.
ACTGTTATATGACTGGATATCAGTGGTAATAACATAAGAAATCCCTTGACCACTATGGGCTATTTTTGAACAGTTTCGTTTTTCTCAGAAACTGCAACTCCCAGATCATTGGCCGCTTTTGCGGTCAGCAGAGAGATCAGGTCTGATGCATTCGGGACCCCACCACCGGCACCACCGCCACTAATGACAATACCGGGCACCATTTGTTTATCCTTTATTGCCGCTGCGTACGCCTTGGAGATTTCAACAAAAGCATCAAGGCGTTTTTCCAGTGCATTATCTGCCGCCATTAATTTTTCACGTTTATTGGATTCCGCTTCAGCAAGTGCCTCTATTCTCTGGGCCTCAAGCTTCGCAGTTTCCAGTTCGATCTCCATTCGCTCTTTCTCTATGACGGATTCTTTCTTTAAAGTGTCTGCCATGGTTATCCGTCGATACTGTTCCTGCATCGCCTCTTTGGCCTTGGTCTCTGCGGCTATTACACGTTCAATCTGAGCTTTTTCAAGCTCGATGCGCTTCTCTGCCTTTTCTGCCTCACCTTGAGCAATAATACGTTTCTTGCGTTCCTCTTCTTTACGGGCATTTTGACGCTCAATTGCTACTTGAGCTGCAGCTTCACGTTGTTCAAGCAGTTTCTTCTTAAAACCCGGATCAGGATCAACATCCTGAACATTGGCCTGGATAAGTGTTATACCAAACTGCTTGAGTGGAGTCTCACCGCCATCTTTACGCAATTCCTGACCATTCTGATCAAGTCTTTTTCGAACATAAACCCTCATGGTCATATCCTGCTGAATTGATCGTTCCTCCTGTTCAGAGATTTGCGTCCGGCCCTGGTAGGTTTTCTCTTCTTTTATATCAAGCAGGTATATACCGTTTCTAATCTGGTCCAGTACCGCATTTTCAAAATCACCACCCTTACCACCAATATACTCCTGGGCAGCAAACATCCGGCCGGAATTACGCATAGACTCCTGCATAATAGGGATGAGCGTGGAATAGACCAGATTGTCCTGTCCCCTGTAAGCAACTGCCATTGGCAGAAACTGTGCTTCATTATCAGGAAGTTTAAAACGAGCAGTCATTTTTACATTTGATGTAACAGAATCGTTAAAGCGAATTTCCTGCACCGGCGCTATTCCTGAAAATGACGTCTTGTTTGTCTTTTCACTCACAAAGGCGATGGTCAGATACTTTTTAAAAGGAATAACCTCACCAAACCAGCGTATCTGAAATCCAGGCATAGTTACACCCTTCTGGACACCCCATGGATATTGAACCAGATAACTCATGCCCGGTGATGCATAAAACACAATTGATTGAAATGAAACTCCCACCAGCCCCAGAAGCAACACTCCCCCCATAGCAGTATTTCTAAACTTATTTGGTAAAAATTTCAGGATCGCCGCGCCGTCATCTATGCCGCCTCTCACCCAATTGAAAATGAGACCGAAAAAACCGATCGCTATGAGGATTTTACTTATGAAGCTGACAAATCCGAAAATCATCCGACCACCTCAACCGTTGATATTTACCTGCAGGAAAACCACATTAACAGGCTGTTTGTCAGAAAATAT
>JBFHIO010000510.1:0-1576 GCA_041596435.1 Desulforhopalus sp.
CGGTCTGCCGGGACGGGCGTTGAACAATCCGTTTGTCCAAAAATTGAACGCCGGCGAGGATGTGAGCACCAAACGCTGCCTGTGGAATTGCCTGAAGAAGTGTGATCACCACTACTGCATCAGCGAACGGCTGAAAATTGCCCGCGCTGGCAATGTGGAGGATGGCCTGCTCTTCTCCGGTGAAAACATGTTCAAGATGGACAAAATTCTGCCGGTGGCAGAGATTTTTCGCCGCTTCAAAAAACAGGCAGAATCGGTATACAAAGAAGGAATCGGCTTCAAACCGCAACCCGGGATTGATGACGAAGACAACTAAAACATACGACAGGGGCGGCTGCACTGCAGTACGCCCCTGAAGTACTTCCAGTGGCCTTATGAACAAAGACGACAAAGTGCAGGAAATACCCGAAGAATTCCCGGATATGGCTGAGTGTGAGCCAACCATTATCCCCCCCTCGGAACATCCCATTACCCTCGACATGATCGACAAAGATGCCCTCTTTGTCCTCAAGACTCTCAGTGAGGCCGGTTTTTCCGGATGGCTGGTAGGTGGCGGAGTACGCGATCTCTACCTGGGAAAAAAACCGAAAGATTTTGATATCAGCACCGACGCCCGTCCCGGCCAGCTGCGCAAGCTTTTCAAGCGCAGCACCACCATCGGCCGGCGCTTCCGTCTCGTACAGGTTTTCTTCGGGGCCGGCAAGGCCATCGAAGTCAGCACCCTGCGCTCTCTCAGCGAACACGATCTTGACGGCCCGGTGGCAGTACTCGCCCCCAACAACACCTTCGGCACCCTGAGCGAAGATGCCCGCCGCCGTGATCTCACCATCAATTCGCTCTTTTATGAAATTGAGAACCAGACCATCATTGATTATGTTCACGGTACGGAAGACCTGAAAAATGGGATCATCCGTGTGGTGGGAGATGCCGAGCGCCGCTTTATTCACGACCCGGTACGGATGATGCGTGTCATCCGCCATGCCACCCGTAACAACTTCAAAATTGAAGAAAAGTGCTGGGATGCACTGCTGAAAAGTGCGGATAAACTTGCCCTCTGCCCACCCTCAAGGCTGCGTGATGAGTTCTTAAAAGACCTCTACAGCGGGGCTATTGCATCGTGGTTTGAAGTCGCTGAAAAATCGGGGCTCTACTCTGCCCTCTTCCCTATTTACAGTGATATCCTCGGGCAGGAAACGACGAAGGAGCAGCTTACCGCCATCTTCCGCACCATCGACCGCACCAACCTTGAGTGCATGGATTCCGGCGTTCACCGTCAGCGCGACTTCTTTCTTCTCGCCCTCACCCTCATTCCCTGGGCAGAACACAACTTTCAGATCGTCTCCACCCCGAGAAAAGGCGCGGCGCTGTTCAAGTATTCCAGCATCATCCGTGAAGCCATTGACAACAGCATAGGCCAGTCCCTCAATTTGCGTCGTTCCCTGCGCCAGGAGGTAACCAGCCTGCTCCTCCACCTTGCTCAGTTAATGTACAACCGGCTCAAGGACAAAAAGGACGAAACCAGCGAGATTACTCCGGCGCTCTGGCCCAAATGGCTGCAACGCAAGAGCTATTTCGA
>JBFHIO010000511.1:0-1546 GCA_041596435.1 Desulforhopalus sp.
CAGTCCCCTCTCCAGCAACCACTCCAGGAGATCCCGTTCAAGGGCCTTCTCGTCGGCCTTTAAGGCGACTTCGTGGCCTGCGAGACGAAGCAGAGAATCTTCCTGCACAACCTCACCCTTTTTCACCAGCTCGTTGAGGCAGTAGTTAAAAACTTTCTGCTCTACTGGTCGCGGCAGACTGCTGCGCAGCTCTTCACGCACAATGCCGGGGAGCAGTGGATGTTTTTTATGCCACCCTGTAAGAGCCTCCACGATCATGACTTTTACGTTCTCTGCCACATCGGTAATGACATAGCGTTGAACAGCAGAATCAACAACTGATATTTTTTTCGTAGAAAGAGGCTCTTGCAGCGCTTTCTTAAGGTGATTTCCAAAGAGTCCAATACGGATACCGATATCTCCCGCCGTCAGTCCCTGTTCTCTGCTCTCTTCAAGGAGCAGAAGGATTTTATCCGTAAGCTCACCCTGTTCAAAGATGTCGTAAATCTGCTGGTTTGCTTCCCGGTCTTTATCGTGAAGACGTTTGCGTTTACGCGGCGGCACATTTCCCAGCACCTCTCCGCCACCAATGGTGATTACAGGGGAATAACTGCGGATGACAAAGCGATCCTGCGGCCAGACGGCAACCTGTTCCTCGAGCAACAGCTGCACCGGCGCTTCATCTCCGGGCTGAAGCTCTTCACGGTCAAGCAGAGAAACCCGTCCCATAACCTCGGTGGAACCAATATCCACACGAACTCTGGCACGATGCGACAACGGCTTTTGCGCAGAGCTGAGATAAATCATTCTGGTGTCGAGCATAAAACTCGGCTCCAGCGCCTCAGCAGGAGCAAGGACCATGCCACGGGAGACATCGCTCACCACCACTCCCTGCAGGTTGACCGCTGTGCGGTGCCCGGCCTCGACCTCCTCGACAGCCTCCCCATGTACCTGAATACCGCGTACCTTTGCCTCATTTTCAGTGGGAAAAAGGCGCATGGAATTTCCCGTCTTCATCCGTCCGGAGATAGAGGTTCCGGTAATCACTGTGCCAAAACCCTTCATGGCGAAACAACGGTCTACGGGCAGACGGAAGGGGCCAAAAACTTCCTGAAAAACAAACTCCCGCACCATCCGGTCAATCTCATTGCGAACATCCTCAATCCCTTCCCCGGTAGTCGATGAGACGTTGATCATCGGCGCGCCTTCGAGAAAAGAACCTTCACAGAATTCCGCAATTTCGTCATTCACCATCTCCAGCCAGTCGGCATCAACCATATCTTTTTTGGTCACTACCACAATTCCCTGCTGGACACCCATCAACCGACAGATCTCAAAATGCTCCACCGTCTGCGGCATAATGCCTTCATCGGCGGCAACAATAAAGGCAACAATATCTATTCCGGAGACACCGGAAACCATCGTTTTTACAAACTTCTCGTGGCCCGGCACATCAACAATACCAATGCGGTGTCCGCAGGGTAGATCCAGCCATGCGAAACCAAGTTCAATGGTGATTCCGCGCTTTTTTTCTTCCTTCAGCCGATCAGTATCCTGCCCGGTGAGC
>JBFHIO010000512.1:0-1535 GCA_041596435.1 Desulforhopalus sp.
CTTTTGAAACAGAACTACAGGACAGTGACATACTTGCGATCTTTCCAGTTGTTGGCGGGGGCTGAAATTCCGCTTCCTCCTTACGATTACCACCGGATTACAACCTTATGAGACAACCTTTCTGGCGGAGACAGTCACCTGTTCTCCGCCAGAGCGGCTTAAACGACAAGCATAATTTGCACACACCTGTAAACAACACATCCTTTTCCCCGCAAGTATTTATTTCAACGTAATAATCGCCTTGCTCAACTCGATACTCACGTGGTATCTTAACGAACTGCAAATTTCGGGAAAACATCTCATTCATACCGGCGGAGTGCACTCTTATGGAGTCTGTACGAACAGCTATCATTGACTGCAGAAAGAAATCTGCGGACGAAGAAGTTTTCATCCAATGTCTCCACGACCTCGTTGCACAACACGGTGATATTGTCTGCCCGGTTATCTTCAGCACTCTTACGACCCTGGATTTGCCACTTTCCACAGCCAAAGAATACTGGAGAGATGTCCTTCTGCATCGCACCACACTCAACTCGATTCTCGGTCGTAACATTGATCTCATCACAACAATCAGTGATTTTCTCCATCTGCACACAAAGCTTCTCCCTCAGAGCCGTCTGGTTGATTCTGGTACATTTGATCGTGTCATTACAGAAACCACACATGACAATCTCACAGGTCTTTTCAATCGACCCTATTTCGATGAGACATATGACCAACAGGTTTCTCTCGCCAAACGGTATAATACCGATCTGTCCATCCTGTTTCTCGACATTGATGATTTCAAAGAAGTCAACGACACACTCGGACATATCGCAGGAGACGTTGCCCTGCAGAAAGTTGCTGCTATATTAAAAGCTGCAAAACGCGAAAGTGATATTGCAGCTCGTTACGGTGGAGAAGAGTTCGTCCTTCTCATGCCGCACACGCCAAACGCCAACGCATTTACTTTTGCAGAACGTATTCGAAAAGAGATAGAACACACCGAAATTACCTTTAATAATCAAACATTCAAACTCACCATAAGCGGCGGACTCGCCTCGTTTCCTCTCAACTCAACAGATCCCAAAAACCTGCTATCTATGGCTGACAGTGCCCTATACCTTGCAAAGGGTGCCGGAAAAAATTTAATTTCTCAGTTCAAACATGAGCAGCGACGCTATCTGCGAGTCAAGCTGGATAAACCAGTCCTGATTACTGATCTCGATTTCCGGAATGGTCAGGTGTTCAACGGAATCAGCCGGGATATCGGCATGGGCGGCATGCTTCTCGAAAACAAAACCCCTTTGCAGCTTGGCAGTTTTCAGAAAATGAGTCTACCTGTCAATGGCGGCGATCCATTGCTCCTGTTTGGAAAAGTCGTACGTGTTGAAGAATATGGCCCCGAACAATATAAAATTGGTATTAGTTTTTCTTTTAAGGAAATGGCCAAACAGGCCAACAGCCAGATCTCCAACCTACTGAAAGAAGAGGGAAATCATTACAGCAGGTTGCAACAAATCATACCTACACTTTAGATTGTCTGCGACAACTGC
>JBFHIO010000513.1:0-1523 GCA_041596435.1 Desulforhopalus sp.
CAAAACTTGGGGAACAAGGAATAAAAGTGGAAGCCGGCGACAAGGTTAAAGATGCTGCCGCAGCAAATGGCCTCGATCCAATGCAGATTTATGAAGCCATGGCTGAAGTCATCTCAACAAAGCAAGTTTAGCAGTGAAAACATAAGTATATTAGGAATTTTACAATCCTTCGTCAAGGTTGAGGTAAGGAGAGAATATTCATCTAAATAAACACGCTTCTTTTAAATGATTGATCTGGCGATTATTTTCTTCCAATCACCTACATGGCGGATATTCGTAATCGCCAGATCACATCTATAATAAAATGGAGTAACTCTCGTTTGAAGACTCTCCTGTAAGTTGTAGGGAAGCACGTTATCGTAATGGTAGAGGCTGGTATTGGCAGCGTTAGCCATTTAAGAAAATCCGAAAATTAACCTTATTGACCGTCCCCCATCTTTCATGCCAGATTAAATGAGAGTTCTTTTCCTTCTTCCTGGTTGAATATCTTGTTGAGGAAAAAATGCCGGCCTGGCATGGTACCGCCTTTTTTCAGCCTGCCTCACAGATCTTGGTTATGCAAATGAAATATGCAAAACCAATCCGCCACCGACCCACCGACCACCTTTAGTTCCTCATTTCCTCCTCAATGCTTTCATGTTTCGAGGTTATTTTCTACCTATTGGAATTTATGCCTGAACAGGAAACAGAGCGGTAAGCTCGTTAAATACATGGGTAGAAGAGGTGATACCTTAAAAACAGCCAGTAATATGATTGAAATTCAATCACAGCCAGCTCAAAGATATATTTCTGACGAGAATATCTTGATTGAAAATAATGCATTGCGTAGAGAAATTGACAAATTGCGAGGAATCGAACAGCGCTGCCAACGGGCCGAAACAATGCTCCTTGCAACTGAAGCGAGAAACCGGCTCCTGGGGGAAAATGCTCCGCTCGGGATCTTCATCGTTGATCGTGACGGGTTCATAACCGGCTTTAACCGAAAAATGCAGGAAATGCCTGTTTGGCGGTCTGTCAAACATCTTGAGCCCCCAAACCTTTCTGCCAGCCAGATAGTGGTCCCAGCGGATATTGCAACTGATATTGCGCAATGCATCCGCAAGCAAAAATTGCACATCACAGAGCACGTGTACACCGACGGCAGGAGCGGTGATATCCATTTACGATATTATTTGAGTCATATACCCTGGAAGGATGGTACTGCAAGTGAAGTCATGGCGTTTGTTGAAGACTTTACTGATTCGAAGAGAGTTGAAAAAGAGCTCAAGGAGAGTGAAAAGCGGTATCGTTCGCTCTATCAATCAGCACCAATTGCGATGACCGAGAAGGATGTGACCCTTCTGCGGGCCCACCTTGAAGAATTGCGGGAAGGCGGGGTCTGCGATTTACAAAAATACTTGCAAGACAATCCTGACGAAGTTTACCATTGCTGGTCTTTGATAAAAACTATCGACCATAATCCCGCCTATTTTGAACTGCTGGAGCCCCACGCCATTAAAACCTCACCCCGTGATCTTCCTTTC
>JBFHIO010000514.1:0-1520 GCA_041596435.1 Desulforhopalus sp.
CATCTTCTTCGTTACAGTCAAAAATTTATCCTCGGAATATCAAATATATACCTCCGGTAAATTTTCTCCTGTGCCTTGAGTATGAACAAAATACAAGATTATTCAAGGTACCCTTCAGCCAATAAAGGCTCCGATGAGAACAACCCTTATGAAGAATTGAAACGCCTTCGTCGGGAAAACGCTCAACTGAAAGAGGCGCGCGATATTTTGCAAAGAACAGTTGGTGAAGTACGCCTGGATGAAACAACAGACGGAGTTTTGTGTCCAGCCGAGGTGTCGTGCTCTGCAAGTTTCCCGAAGTGGCTGCTATGAATATCTCAAGCTGTGGTCGGCTGGTCTTTGAGATGATGCAAGACGCTGCGTAATCTTGTGTCCAGAAAAGTGTTGACAGATCCTTTGTCTGTGACGATACAAGACAAAGGGCGGTGCCTGTCAGCGATATAAGGAAACCTTGAATATGAACGAAATACCCGTTGTTTCAAGGTTCCCGTAAGATGAAAGTCTGGTCCGATCCGGCCCCGGAAAATGATGTGCCCGCCGGGGGGGAACTGGCTGGCCAATAACCATGAACAGAGTTTCAGCCTCAAAGATGCTTTTTCTGCATGAGATATGAGAGGACAGGGGGGAGATGGTAAAATCAAGAAGGTCAGCACGAAGTGCCAGGAGGGCCAGACCGGCACGAAGTTCAAAGATAACTCAAAGGATCTCTCGTTTTCTGTTGAAGTTTGGAACCGTTTTTTTCGTCGTATCTCTCTTTTTTGTCCTGCTTTTTCGCTTTGTTCCGGTTTATGTCACTCCGCTTATGGTGATCCGTGTTGTGGAACAGCTGACGGGCGGAAAAGAACTTCGACTGCAACACCATTGGGTACCCCTTGAGGCAATTTCTAAAAATTTGCCTTTAGCGGTATTTTGCAGCGAAGACCAGAATTTCGTAAATCATTTCGGTTTTGATTTCAAGGCCATCGAACGTGCAGTTGCAGCGTCTCAAAACGGGACAAAACGACTGCGGGGCGCCAGTACTATTTCCCAGCAAACTGCAAAAAATGTCTTTCTCTGGCCGGGCAGAAGCTGGGTTCGTAAAGGGCTCGAAGCTTACTTTACTGTCCTCATTGAGATTGTCTGGGGGAAAGAACGTATTATGGAGGTCTATTTGAACAGCATCGAAATGGGGCAGGGGGTTTATGGAGCTGAAGCAGCATCTCGTTATTATTTCAAAAAAAACGCTAAAGATCTTTCCAGAACACAGGCTGCAGCCATTGCGGCAGTTTTGCCGAATCCTCGGGAGTATAGCGCGAATCCACCGACGGCATATATCAAAAGCCGGATTAACTGGATAACAGGACAGATGCGCCACCAGGGGACGCTGTCGTTCAAGTAAAAAGCCTCATCTGAACTAATTCAATTTATACTGCAGTGACACATTCGCCAATAACCTCTCTGCCTTTTTGAGTGTTCTCTTTTTGTCTTTTCTGAAAAAGCATGAGTCCTGGGGGGGAATCAGATTTCAAGATGAAATAAGA
>JBFHIO010000515.1:0-1517 GCA_041596435.1 Desulforhopalus sp.
AACCTCTCCCGCAAGGGTGGAACTCGAATGGGTAAAACATGTAATCTGAAGAAAAAGTCGGAACGCATAGTCCCGTTTTTCACCATTTCACCCAAATCACGATTGGTTGCAGCAATGAGACGAAAGTTGGAGTACATCGGATGACTTCGTCCTACCGGAGTGTAGAGCTTGCTTTCGAGGGCACGTAGCAGCTTCACCTGAATGGAGAGATCAATTTCCCCGACTTCATCAAGAAAAAGGGTGCCGCCATCGGCCGCAGCAAGGTAGCCCTGCCGGTCTGATCCGGCTCCGGTGAACGAACCTTTCTTGTGACCGAAAAATTCGCTTTCCATGAGATTGGCAGGAATGGCACCGCAGTTCACCGGAACGTAGGGGCCTCCGGTTCCTCTTTCCTCATGGATGGTCTGAGCGACAAGATCCTTACCTGTGCCGGTTTCACCTAGAATGATGACGTTGGCATTGCTTTTTGCCGCTTTGACGATAAGCTTGAAAACCTCGCGCATACCACGGCTCTTGCCGATGATGTTTTTGAACTTATAGCGATCTTCAAGGGCACCTTCCTGCAATCGCTGATTTTCCTGGAGCAGTTCGAATTCGCGCAATTTCTGAGCGCTGATATCGATCATGATGCCTTCAAGATACAGGGGCGTGCCATCGTCATCATAGACGCATTCACCTTGATCCCATATCCATTTGAGACGGCCGTCCTCAAGGAAGATACGATAGAGCAGCTTGTAAGGGTGATTTCCCAGGATTGCAGCATCCTGCAGTTTGCGTAAGTTTACTAAATCGTCTGGGTGGGTGAGGGTGTCAAGAACGTTGGTCTTCTGATCGGTGAAATACTCAGGAGAGACACCGCAGAGTTCAACGCATCCTTTGCTGACAAATTCCAGAATGGTATTTAACTCACTATCGACGGAGCATCTGTATGCCATTCCAGGCAGGTTGTTAAAGAGCCGTGTTAATTGACGCTGGCTTTGTTGGAGTTGCTTTCTGGTACCTTTGTACGCCTCGAGTTGCTGCTCCAGATCATGACAGCGCTGGAGCAGTTCCTCTTGTATCTTAATACTCATATCACGTTCTGCAGTGTTGAAATTCAGCAACGAGGCGACACTATTGACGCCTCATTGCTGTACTATTTATTGTTCTTATTCGGTACATGCAAGTGACATTTTGCGTCATGTGTTATGGCAGATTCGAAAGCGTAATGATTGTCACGAGATATTGTGAACCTTACTTTTTCCAAAATCGGTAATTCTGTACATAGAGATCAACTGACCGAATTCGTCCAGATAGGACTCATCTTCTGATAGTATCCCTACCACTTTTAATGATTTCAGATGAGCTGAGATTACCGGGACAGAACAGTACTTCTCATTGGGGTAATACGATGCGATCTGTTCGAATATCTTTTCGGCGCTGTATACCTGTCCATCGCAGAAAATCTCTGCAGCCTTTGCTTTCAATGGTTTAATCGAATTCATAATTTAGCTTACGTTTCTAAGAGATGCCATTTC
>JBFHIO010000516.1:0-1509 GCA_041596435.1 Desulforhopalus sp.
ACAGGAGAAAGGGGACGGGAGACAGAAAAAAGCAAAATATTTCCGTAGAGACGAGCAATGGGGGCGTCTCCAGCACAACGGACGTTTCTACAATGAGATCAATTTTACAGCCTGTTTATCCATTCGTAATCGCCAAAAGTGGTCGTCTCTCCAGGTTTTGTACAGTTTTATCCTTTACGGAGTTTCTCGACTTCGTCTTTCATTACTGCGACATCAGCTTCGCGACCAGTGAAAATTTGAAAGGCCGCTGCCCCCTGCCACACAAGCATGCCGAGACCATGTACGGCCTTTGCCCCCCTCTCTTCTGCAGTCTTCAAGAGTTTTGTCATCCACGGATTATAGACGATATCAGCAACTACATGTCGTGCCTCAATACACGCCTCAGGGAAGGGCATTACATCTTCATGGGGATGCATGCCAAGACTGGTGGTGTTGACCAGAATATCTGCCTCTGACGCCGCCGTGAGCTGTGCCCTGGCTTCGCAGGCGATGGACGCGGCACAGGGGCGGACCTTGCGATTGATTTCCTCGGCGAGTGCCTCTGCCTTTGCTTCTGTGCGGTTGCAGATCATCACCCGCTCTGCACCGTGTGCTGCAAGGGTCATGGCGATGGCCCGGGTTGCACCGCCGCATCCAAAGAGAAGAAAACGATGTCCTTTTGGAGTTATGCCGCTCTCTTCCTGCAGAGAACGGATAAAGCCTTCACCGTCGGTGTTAAATCCTTTGCTGCGCCCGTTTTGAAACCGCACCGTATTGACAGCTCCAATGGTCTCGGCCAGGTCGTCAAGCTCGTCAAGATGTGCCATGATAGCGAGTTTGTGAGGAATGGTGACGTTGCATCCGGCAAAGTTCATTTTTTTCATGGCGGTGAAGATGGTGCCGAGATCTTCAGCTGTTACCTCAATTGGCAGGTAACAGTAGTCCATCTCCAGTTTTTCAAAGACCCGGTTGTGCATGGGGGGAGAGATGGAGTGGCCGAGGGGGTTGCCGAGAAGGGCGACAAATCTGGTATGGACCGTGGGTGAGAACATGAGAAGCTCCGTGATGGAAGGATCGGGAAAAAGTCGAAAATCTATTTTGGGTCCCTTGAATAATCAGTCTTTCGCTCATCTTCTTCGTTACAGTCAAGAATTTATCCTCGGGATATTAATTATATACCTGTGGTAAATTCTCTCCTGTGCCTCGAATATGAATGAAATACAAGATTATTCAAGAGACCCTTTTACCTTTTTTATATCAGAAACGAAGACTGCGGGCGATTATTCGATGTCCCTTTTATGGAATTGAAGGCGGTATCCCCCTGCACACAACAGAGCCCGCAGCCGATGAACGGCTGCGGGCTCTGTTGTGTGCAAATGGGAATCTTGAATAACCAGTCTTCCGCCCATATTTCTCGTTACAGTCAAAAATTTATCCTCGGAATATCAATCATATACCTGTGGTAAATTTTCTCCTGTGCCTCAAATATGAACGAAATACAAGATTATTCAAGGTTCCCAAATGTGAAAC
>JBFHIO010000517.1:0-1509 GCA_041596435.1 Desulforhopalus sp.
AACAAACACTCCTGCCCCTAGCCCCTTTGCCGGTTACCCCCTTTTCTGGCAAAGGGGCTTTCCTGTTTTTGCCAGATTACGCCCTGGCTAATTCAGCCGACGTTCTTGCTTGGAATCGATTTTTGAAAGGATCGGCCCTTATCGAGAAAAATATATAGATAAATATTTACTTATTAAATCTCTCTGATTATTATTTAGAGACGTTCTGCAAAACGCACCCCTTTGTCGGTTTCCATCCTTTTTGGCCGACAAGGGGGTTTCCTTTTTCCAGCCCACAAACTCTCCTGGCTGTTCAGCCTTCTTTCACAACGGTCACAAAGGCCAAATCCTGGATCATCGGTTGCTATGGTTGTTGCTTGGCCACAGTTCGCGCAGAGGATTCGGAAATTTTCAGGATTATGCATGGCGCGGTTCCTCGTCAGACAAGAGCGAAAAGGTTGCATTGAGCATGGGGGTTGATGAACCGAAGCATCCCGCGAGATAGCTTGCCGTTGTAGAAAGGCTTCAGTTTTTCTTCGGTGGAAAAGCGGTGTTCGAGATCATCAACGGTTTTGTAGCCGTAGAACCCACGGTTAGGATTGGGGATTTGTGTATCCATCTTGAGCAGCTGGGACCAAAGTTCGGGCCGGTACTTGCGGAGGGAACGCAGGTCCGGAAGTGATTGCAGCGGGCAGCACCAACAGGAAACACGGTTGAAAATATCGTAGAGTCCGCCCCAGGTGTAGCCGAGCTTCCGGCAGTATTCGATTGCCTGTTTTTCGGTAACTCCATATTCAATGAGCGGGTAGCGGTGCGGGCCGGGTTTGCAACGGTGCAACTCATCGGCGGCATAGCCGATGCACGAGGTACAGTTTTCGATCGTTTTTTCATAACGCATGATGCAATTCACTTTCTCTCGGGTACACCAGCGGCGAGATGGGGACGGCCAACCGTTACCGATTCTGAAGACGTCCCCTTTCTGGTGGGTCTGGTTGCCGTCTTGGTCGAAGCGATCTTTTTTTGTGCGGACTTTCCGTTTGCGGAGCCCGTATTCAAATCCCTGCGGATGGGCCAACCGGATGATTTTAATTCCCGTTTTCTGCTCCACTAGATCGATGTGTTCATGCATTTCCGGGAATTCCCAACCGGTGTCAAAGAACACTGCCGAATGAATGTTTTCGCCCCGATCAAGCATCATGTGGAGCATGGCGGTTGAATCTTTTCCGCCAGAGAGGGAAATAACGTTGTTCATCTTCGTCGCGTCCATGTTCTCATGCTTGGGCTTTGTCTGCTGATTTCATGTTGCCGTGCTGGATCGCTGTTATCTTCGGGAAGTATCGAAGGCCGGGGTCAGTCTGTTGGTGCTTGTGAAAAGGAACCTCAGCCGGAGGCGTGCAACCATAGATCCCGAAGAGCAGCGAAGATACCAAGATGAAGGACGCGAAGAAGAGGAAGACGGAAAATGCTTTCATGGCTTAGCCTCTGATTCTATCCATGGCACGACCGCAGAGACGGCCAAAATAAATCAAG
>JBFHIO010000518.1:0-1509 GCA_041596435.1 Desulforhopalus sp.
GAGGTGGTCTTTCCCTTCGACCGTTTTGAAAATGTCGACACCCTGCTTGGGCCGGAGATGAAATCCACCGGAGAAGTGATGGGGATTGATGATAACCTCGGTCTCGCCATCGCCAAGGCCAACCTGGCTACCGGCGTAAAGATTCCGCGAAGCGGCAACGTCTTCATTTCCGTTCGCGACAATGATAAGAAACAGATTGTCGCCGTTGCAGAGAAGCTGGAATTACTCGGTTTCACAATCTTTGCCAGCAGTGGTACAATGAAATATCTTAAACGCGCCGGGGTCAAATGCGAGCTGGTGAAAAAAATTTCCGAGGGAAGACCACATATTCTTGACAAGATCCGCGACAAGGAAATTTGCTGGATCGTCAACACCTCCCTTGGCAAGCGTACCACCGAGGACAGTTATCTCATTCGCCGGGCCGCACTGGACTACCATATTCCCTACACAACAACCGCGAGTGGTGCAGGCGCAGTGGTGAAAGCCATCCAGGAACTGTCGAAAAAAGAGCCCGAGGTTCAGCCGGTACAATATTATAACAGACTGCGCAGTTGATTTTCCCTCGACAATTTTGTTTTTAGTTTTACATTTACAGGCTCGAAGTGGGAATTTTTCGCGTCACGGCCCCTGCCGTGACGCTCACCTTGTATAAACCATAACAGCATGGCAATTCAGCCCTCTGCCCATCAATGGAGAGTCCGTTTGAATACCTTTTATAAGAATCTGAGCATGTGGCTGATTATTGGTCTCACCTTTATTCTGCTCTTTAACCTCTTTAACAAACCACAGACAGCCACCAATTCCCTTCCCTACAGTGAGTTTGTCAACAATGTGGAACGCAAGAGCGTCAGCTCCGTAACCATCAATGGTGATGTCATTACCGGTGAGCTGAACAGCGGGCAGAAATTTCGTACCATTTATCCGCTCAACGACGGCAAGCTGATGGAGATCATCCGCACCTCAGGAGCTTCCATCGAAGTGAAAGAGCTGGAGAAAGATAACTGGATGATGACTCTTTTCGTCTCATGGTTCCCAATGTTACTGCTGATCGGGGTGTGGGTTTTTTTCATGCGTCAGATGCAGGGCGGTGGCAAAGGCGGAGCTCTCTCTTTCGGGAAAAATCGAGCCAAGCTCACTGAGCAGTCTGAAAACAAGGTGACCTTTGCCGACGTAGCCGGAATTGACGAGGCCAAGGAGGAGCTTGAGGAAGTTGTCGATTTTCTTAAAGATCCAGGGAAATTCACCATTCTCGGTGGTCGTATTCCTACCGGAGTACTCCTTGCCGGCCCTCCAGGCACAGGGAAAACTCTGCTTGCCAAGGCCATTGCCGGTGAAGCGGGCGTTCCTTTCTTCTCTATCTCTGGTTCCGACTTTGTTGAGATGTTTGTCGGTGTTGGAGCCTCCCGGGTTCGTGACATGTTTGCCCAGGGCAAGAAAAACGCACCCTGCATTATTTTTATTGATGAGATTGATGCAGTGGGACGTCAACGTGGTGCCGGACTCGGAGGC